>DQOP01000010.1 GCA_015658585.1 Candidatus Poseidoniales archaeon
AGATTGATGAATTGGAAGATGGTATTGTCTATGGTGCCGCCTGTGGTTTGGGTTTTGGTGCAACAGAGAATGTCATGTATGGTTTGACAGAAGGTTTGGCAGCGGCAGGTTTTGCGGGAATGGCATTCTTGATTGTTATCAGAACCGTATCCTCCATTCTGCTACACTTAGTAACCACATCCTACACTGGGCACGGCATTGCCAGGTACATGGTGAACGGAGAGCCTTTCACAGTAGTATTAAAATATTATTTGATCGCCGTCGTAGTTCACGCAACCTGGAACCTTGCTGCCGTCTATTCATTGTTATTTGGCTCGGAGACTGGAGCTTACCTGATATTCCTCTTTTCTATTATCTTGGCTATCTCAGGTTTACAATTAGCCAAAAGGAGAATTGCAGCTCTGGATGGGACTGCAGCCATTCAGGTCAATGAATCCCTTCCACTAGCGGGAAGTGCTTGGGATGGGGATAGTAAATGGAATCGTGAAAGCTTGTGGGATTCCAAGCGGGATAGGGGACAATCCAGTGCTTCACAGGCAGCTGCCTTGTATTCCACGGAGACCACCGGAACAGTAGGATCAGATTGGGACTGGAAAAGTACATTGGGTACTATTCTCTTCCTGCTTTTTATTGCCTTCAATATCCTTGAAACTATTTTGTAGGGGCATTTTGCTCACAACTTAACAGTGGGCCAGTAGCTTAGCTAGGTAAAGCGATCGGCTCTTAACCGATCGACCGGGGGTTCGAATCCCTCCTGGCCCGCCATCAGGTAAAATGAGTAGGATACAAGCGAGTTATTCGTCCCTGTTTTTCCAGGTTCAGGATTGAATTGTCAACTAGGGAATTGACGTGATAATTTATCTTCTGCCGGCTTACATTTAGTCTCTGGGATATCATGGACTGAGTTATTCCCGGATTATCCTTGACAATCTCAATTATTTCCTTTTGCGTCTCGTTAGTAATCAGCAAGGTTCGAATCTTGGCCTTGTTAGTGCTCCCAAACGGGAAGAAAAGGCGCTGTCTTCCACTTCTCTGGGAGGTGATCATCTGATGGTTCTCAAGAATATAGATATGGTGTGACAGGGTTCCATTATGGAGTCCTAGACCCTCTTTGAGTTCCGTGAAATTTGCCCCGGGTTCCGCGTATATATGCCTCAGGAGCTTCTGGCGTGTGGGTTCATCAGCTAGTGTATCCTTTCGCAATCTTGAGTAAAGAGGAATAAAGAATTTGAATGTCAGATATTTGAAATTCTCGGATCTTCGGAATTGGTACCCCATCCCCAAGAACGACAGACCGAAAAGTCCACGAGTGAAATTCAATTTGGGAATGCTGAAAGTCCGAGTAGTTTCCTTTGGCTCCTTTGCAGGTGTCACGACATTTATGGATTGTGCCATTTGGTATGAGGTGATTAATCCGGAGTCATCATTGATCGATACGAACATTTGATATTCACCCTCATTTTCAGGTTTATAAGTGGTCCTTACACTCCATGATTCCCCGTTTTCAAGTTTATCAATCGAAACCTGTTCAATAATTTCATTGCCTGCTCCATCATTCTCAATTCCGATATGTACGTTCAGAGAATCGCTAACATAACCGTTATTGGTAATTACAGTTGTACAACTGATGCTTTGACCTAACAGAACAGAATGTCGATTGCAACTCTGGTCCAGGACTTCGATATCGCTCTCTTCATAACTCAGGACATAGGTCAGGATCTTGTTTTCCCTTCCATTACTGATATCGATATTCAATTGGCTACCGCCTTCACGGGGTATCTCTGGAAGCGGATTTATCTCAATTTCAAGGGTGGTACTCTTTCCAGACCTGATAGTGACCTTATCAGGTCCGTTTATAGAATCGATGAAGGTTCCTGCAAAGATGTACGAAAGGCTGTATTCCTCAGTGTAGAATCCCTCGTTGTTCAGGATAATATTGACCGTGTATGTTTCGGTTTTCACAAATGTCACAGAGGGGGCTATGATCCCTTCAATGGTTTCGCCGTAACTCTCTATAGTCTGAACACTAAAACGGTACTGATCCATGCTTATTGTAGATAGCACAGACCCGTATGATCCTGGGTTCTCCGAGCTTATTAGCAGGTCACCTCTATTGTCAGTTATACTAATCAGATAATAATTGTCGAACAAGTTGGTTTTTTCGAATGGGGAACTGAAGCTCAGTTCATCTATATTGGAGCTTTCAACCAGTAAATTCAATTGGCTGTAACCTGATACTATTGAAACCACGGAATCTGTATCCTCAAAAGTGAGGTCGAAGGTACCCAGATCCTCGAGGGAGACGGATATAAAAGAGTCGAATCGGCTAACATATATATTTTCTTCCACTAATGTTACCTCTGTCTTGCAGTAATAATTTCCGGGGGAATCAATACCTGCCAATTCTAAATCCAGGGTTTATGAATCTCCCGAGAGTAAATTCGGTGTACGGCTGTAGGAGGCAATATAGCCGTCTATGGAATAAAGATCTACGACGACCGATATATTACCTAATTGTTGGTCGAAAAGACCAGTATTCTCAACATCTACGAGTATTTCGGGATTCTGGTCTGTCGTATAGAAATAGTGCTTGTCTATAGAAACTTCAAGGCCGTGCTGAGTGGTCACATATCTGTGATTCATGTTTTTCAGGAACCAGAAATTGGTCTCATCAGCATTGGTACCGGTTGCAAGTAACCGGATG
>DQOP01000011.1 GCA_015658585.1 Candidatus Poseidoniales archaeon
ACTAGAAATCAGGGCAAAGCATATGTGGTCCGTACCCGTGTAGGAAATATGGACAAGGACTTGATAGTCCGTCCAGAGCACCTTAGAAAGGCCAAGTAAAGGAGTTAAAATGGAGTCAGAACCACAACCCGAACCAATTCCCCTGGGAATAGTTAACAAAATGCTGGAGAAGGAGCTGAGCGTTAGGGAGAATCGATTAAGATGCATTGAATGTGGTCATTTCCAGCCAGTTCCTGATGTTGAACCTGCAGTCGAGGAGGTCACGGAAGAGGGCGAAGAACCGACTCCAGTGGGTCCCGTTTGTGACAGTTGTGGTTCCCAAAGAATGACCTTGATCGAACAGATTCAATATGAGCACAAATTGGCTTTGGATCATGTCCGTCTATTGTCTAGGTTGGGTCCTAAAGAATCGAAGATGATAATGGAAAAGGTAATTGGATTGGAGCACGTGAATGATTACTATGCAGCCAAAATTGCCGACATCCTGCCTATTCACCCGGATGACGTCAGGTCAATATTTGCCCGTGAACGTTTTTCGGTGGGACGAGAAGAGATAGATTCCATAATAGTAGCCGTTAAGGAGACTACGGGGACATGAATTATGGAAGATTATGCGTATGTTCTCGATGTATTGACTGAAGGAAGGCCAGATAGTAAGCGTCGTTTCCGGAGAGAACCAGTGGTTTATGGTTTAGGAATCGAAGAGTTCAAGATTTTTGATATGAAACCAGTGTCTGGGGCGGCTATCAATATAGGCGATCGCTGTTATATTGGCAAGGAAACCGAGGAAAGAACACAGATAGACCATGTTAGAGCTAGGGTGAGTTACAAGGAACTGACCCACACGGCCCAGTCGGAACTTAGTTTTGTATTGGATGAGATAGTACGTACCGATGAAAGTGGGAAATTCATTGATTTTTATAATAAAGCAGGTCCTATTTCACGCAGGTACCACTCATTAGAATTAATACCAGGATTAGGAAAAAAGACTATGAATCTCATTGTTAATAGTAGACCTTACAAAGATTTCAAAGAAATGGAAGAAAAAATTCCTAATTTTCGTAATCCCGAGAAATACATATCACAGCGGATTGAGAACGAAATCAAGGAAACTGAGCAAAAGTACAAGCTTTTTGTAAGATAATCAAACGGCATAGGAATATTCTATTGCTCCAGCTATTCGAATCCTGACGTCAGCGTCTCCTGAAAGCGATATTTCCAGTGTCCAGTTTCCACTGGTTCCCATAACTGTTCCTAGTTCGTTCTTGCTATTTCCGGGGCTAAAGGTTTCCACCAGAATATCGGTACTTTCATGGTCACGTAATATCAATTCTCCACCGCTTCCTGGTTCTGAACCTATCTTAGCCTCCAAGTAGTATACAACGTAGTTCCAAGGCCCATATCGCTCATGTCCCTCATTAGCGAATTCGGTGTCATAATATCCAAAATCAGGACCGATAAATTCCTCATCGTATAAATCACCACCTCTACAGAAATAGGAGTTCCCTGTGTAGTCATCTCCGTGTTTAGCTAGTTGCATTTCCAATATAGTTTCCCCAGTAGATTCAGTGAATACGAAGGAATTTATCCATTTTGCATCCACGTCGAAATTGTAATCAATTCTTGCCCCATCACTATTGGTAGCTACAATATCTGCTCGATCAGCTTGGATATCGACAACCGTAGCGGCAAAACCACCTTTTCCATACAAGCTGAATGACCAATCCTTATTCTTTTCAAGTGGAAAGTCAAAGATAAGTTGAGCTATATTATTCTCATATATTGAGAAATCAGACATTTGCACTCGTCCCAAAGCAGGATTGTAGTTTAGAACCGCGTGTCTCTTTGCATCAATTAGCGAGGCAGTACCTATGTAGTAGTCAGTTACATTGTCATCAACTGCAACAATCATAGTAGTAGATATCTCAATGTCAGCGGTTTTAATCCCGTATTCCCAGTAATGCCCCTTGTTCCAGATAGGAGCTGAAATTGAGACAGAGTCTCCATCATCAGACAACAATCCGTTTCCCAAGCATCCTCCGAACGAGGTACCCAGTAGAATCACAGAAAAGGCTAGGACGATAATCCTTTGGTCTTTCATTCCATTATTAAGCACGGAGGTCATAATTATAGTTCATCATAGCCTTCCAGCTTCAGAAATTCCCTTGCGGCTGATACAGTATAGAAAGAACCGGTAACTAGCGTCTTGTGATGGGCTGCATATTCCATAGCATCACTGACTCTTTCAAATTCCTTGTTCTGGTATCCGTGTTTCAAACATATTTCACTAAGTTTTGAACTAGACACACTCCTTTCGGTTTCTAGATTACAAACAAGAATCTCACAGTCTTTTGGAAAGGAACAGATAATATTCTCTATATCTTTGTCTTTCAGGATACCAATCAGAATCTTCTGATAATCTCCCTTTTTATTCAACAGAAATTTGATTGCCTGAGTATTGTGTGCAGTATCCAAAATAAAATTTTCTGCAATTTCGTACCTTCCAGGTATCGAGACTATATTCACAGAGCAGCCTAATTTCAGAACTTTCAAGGCATATCTTATCCAGTCGTTGATATCTTTTCCATAATTAAAGTTCCAGCATTGGGGTATAAATTTGTGATATTCCTTAGGCCAACCAGTGATTACTACTGTTTTATCCTTTACAATCCTTGACTTGGTTATTGCAATAGATTCGAGTGTTTTCCCAAGATACTCTTCATGATCCAAGCCCAATGTGGTCAAAATTGCAATTCTTGCTTGACCTATGTTAACGGCATCCCATTCTCCTCCCAATCCAATTTCCATTATGGCATAATCCACATTCTTGGAATTGAAATAATGGTAAGCCGTAGCAGTCAGAACTTCAAAGTAGGTTGGTTTGATTTGGAATTCAGTAGTAATCTCTTTTATTTTAGACAGACATGCATGTAATTCCTCTATGGGAATCAATTCCTCACCTAAAAGAATTCTTTCCCTAACAGAATGAAGATGAGGTGAGGTAAAGCATCCAGTCTTGATTCCTGCCTTGGTCAGGGTTGAATTAAGGCTGAAACAGGTACTTCCTTTGGCATTTGTCCCTCCAATCATGATAATATCCAGTTCTTTTTCAGGATTTCCTAGATAATGCATCAATTCTTGCATTCGATCAAGGCCAGGAACTATTTTGTTTTCGTTTAAGGATTCTAACCAATCCAGAATTTTAGAGTACCTTTTTTTTAGACGATTCATATATAAATGATTACTCTATAGATTCCCATTCAACTGCGTCTGGAGGTATTATGCCCTGATCGTTCAAAATACTTCTGAACACATCTGAGGAGACACCAGCAATTTCAGCTCCTTTGGTTAAGGTTGCCTTTCCTTTTTTGTACATTCCAACAGCAGAAGCATACCTAAGATGATTTTTCTTTTCTATCATAAAACGCAATGCTTCCTTGACTACGTCAGAACGGCTGCTAAAGTGCCCTGAATCGACGAGAGCCTCTATCTGTGAGACTAGTATTGACGGTAGTGAATAGGAGTTACTCATATAGTAATAGTTATCAACTATTATTAATAATTATTCACGAACCTTTATATGCCTCTTTTCTAGTGAAAATGCAAGGTATAAGTTAATGAGCTTGAATCACACTAATTGGCTTGCGAACACACTAGCGTTGGTGCTAGCATGTATTGGTTTTCTTCTAATCTCCGGTGGAGCATCTGCTGTAGACGCTTATGATCACAGTATGACAGTCTCTCCGTCACAACAGGAAGGTGAACCTGAAGAACAACTTCAATACACGATTACTATAGAGAATCTTGGAGCTAATGACGACACATATAATATGACAGTCACTAATTCCACTATTCCTAATGGCTATACGGCCTATATCATTCCAACAGAACTTTCTGTGGATGAGGATGAATCAGGAACTGCAACTTTATTCATAAAGATTGCTAACAGGACTACAAATACTGCTGAAGGCGGAGATAGTCATACAATTACTTTCAAATCGAAGTCACAGCACAGCTCAGATGGGGGAAAAACTAAAACTGCTTTAGCTGGTGTGGTCGTAAAAAGTATTTATGGTAGCACAGTCACACCTTCTGTCGGGGAAAAGACTGTAAATCCGAATGAGAATGTAAAATTCGCGATTACTGTTAAGAATACAGGAGGAAATACAGAGGATAGTATTACAATTTCATTCACTGCAACCGGTACAGATTCCTGGGATATAAATCCACAGCCTTCGACATTGACTCTTGGTGTCGATGAAATTGGATATTTTAATCTCTCAGTCACTCCAGATATTGAGGCAACCGCGGGTCTTAAGAGTATAACAATCTTGGCTACTTCAGAGGATGATGAAACAGTATCATCGTCATCAGTTACAGTGCAGGTTAACCAGCTTCCTGCCCTCCAGGTAGACAAGGTTGGCTCAAGTTCACAGGATGTAGAGGCCGGCAAAAGGGTCTATTATACCTTTTCTGTAACCAATAAGGGTAATGCAGTAGATACATTCAACATGGTTGTAGATACATCCTCATTACCAGAGGGCTGGGATGCATCTCTGGACCAAGACAAGATCAGCAATCTTGGTGTTGATGAAACTATCAATCTTACAGATGTCTTGGTAGTAAAGGCACCTAATGATGCGGCGGCGGAATTAGAAACTAGTATAGTCGTTACAATTTCATCTGATTATAATTCCTCGATCAATTCCACTTACACTTCAAGAACAACGGTGTTACAGAATTATGAGCCTAAGGTCTCAATAGTAGGTGAGGACACAATGTCTGCCAAACCAGAACAACAGGTTAATTTCACTATTAGGATTGCAAATGATGGTAATGGTGAAGATGATATTTCTCTGGCATTGATAGGTGGAAATGCTAGCTGGGGACAACTTGGTGATTCAGCTTTTACTCTTGAGGCAGGTACAAACAGTACTACGACCCTAAGAGTTACACCACCTAAAGACACAGAGGCAAGAAATGGTTATATCTTGATAGTCAGGGCGACATCTGATGACGATACCACAACAAATTCAAGAAACATCTTCATAAATGTCAACCAGATCTACGAAGTTTCTGTACAGGTTTCAGGAGATAGTTCCAAGAAGGGTGATCCTGGAGATGAATTAAATTATCAGATATTGGTCAAGAACAAGGGTAATGGAGATGATACGGTTGCCTTGTCATTGGAAGGTGATAAAGCAGATTGGGCTTCTATATTAGATGAAGTTGAATTGACAAGTGGTCAATCAATCACAGTCAATCTAACAGTCAACATAGATGATGATGCAACCGTTGGTGACAATGATATTGTAGTCAGAGGAACTTCAGAAGATAATCCGAGTGCTAATGATACCGGCACAGTCAAGGTAACGGTCAACAAACAGTTCAAGGTAGATGTGATAGTATCATCTATGAGTGGTGATCCTGGTTCAACAATAACTTATAGTGTTAGAATCCAGAATGATGGAACTGGTGTAGATACCTTCTCAATTTCTATAGATGATTATCCAGAAGGCTGGTCTGTAGATCCAGTATCATTCCAGGTTGAAGATGTTCCTGCAGGCGGTGAGGAAATTGTGAATCTGAGTGTAACTATACGTTCGGGGGAAAATAACAAGGCGTTTACGATTAATCTCACAGCATCATCCGATGAGGCTCGTAAGGAGAATCCACCCAAGTATGTCAATACCACGGTTAGCATAATCACTATTGTAAATCAGGAGTACTGGATTGAATTTGATTTGGATAATCCTGGTGATATAAATGTTGATGCCACTGTTGGAATCCCGACTTCGGTAAGCTTTGATGTTGTTAACAAGGGTACTGGTGATGATGTGGTTGCATTGTCAGCTATAGCACCAGCTGGTTGGACTTCAGTGTCTTTCAGTAGTAATTATGTTAGTGTTGCGGAAGGAGGCCAGGAACAAGTATCTTTGTTTATAACAGTTCCTGAAGATACAGCAGATCAAGTTTATGATATAGTGGTGAAAGGCGTATCTGATTGTGCTACCTGTGATGAAGAAGGCGCCAAATCTAACTATGAACTTACTTTCAAGGTTGATGTTACGTTAGCTAGGGGCGTTGAAGTAAACGCTGATGTGATTTCGGTCTCAAAACTTCCTGGAACTACTGCAAACTTTACGATTGACATTAAAAATGTAGGTGATGGAGCTGACACAATGATTGTGTCTATATTAGACGATGACTTGGCCTGGGGTTCATTGAATCGAACCCAAGTTTCACTAGATAAGGAGCGAACGAGTTCTGTCACGGTTTCCATTACTCTACCAATTTATGATCTGGCCAATCTTACGAATCTGGAAAGAACTGCTCTGCAGGGTACTAATTATCAGATTACGATAAAGGTCAAGTCGGAAGGTGATTTATCAGAAAGTGCTACTGTTGAGTTGACTACGGTTATTGGGCAGATATATGGTGCTAAGATAGAAGTTATTGGAAATGATCAAATAACATCTTACCCTTCAACAGAGACTGATGCCGATGAACGCACGGAGAAATTCACCTTCAAATTGACCAATACAGGAAATAAACAGGATTCGATAACAGATAATATCATAGCAACACAGTACCCAGATGAATGGGTTGTTGAACTGTATCAAACGTCTACTTGTTCTTCTACTTTCAGTGGCAGTATTGGTGCAGGTCTATCCAAATATCTTTACCTGTGTGCGACACCAGATCAGGATTCGGATGTTGGGAATTATACGATTCTGACTGAGTTCTCACCAAATAGTGGTACGGAACCTGCAGAGACTGTTTCGGTCGTACTTGAGGTAGCTTCACCCAGAAGGGAATTGATCGCTACGGCTATTGACAGTCAACAGGAAATCTATCCGGAATATGAGGGTACTAGTAGCCAGAACAGTGTCAAGTTCAAGGTCAAACTGGATAATACTGGTTCAAACGTTGACAAGTACATACCCGAGGTGGAAACCACCTTGGAGGATGACTGGACCGTTACGTTCTGGCAGGATAGTGGAAAGACTCAGCCTTGGTCTTCCACAGGAGTATCTATTGATGATGGAGAATTGGATGACCTATGGGTGTTTGTGGAGGTCGCTGATGATGCAGATGAGGGTAATGAAACAATCGAGATATCGATACGCGATGAAGAGGATGATCCAAGCGCCCGTGCAGAAGTTATGCTTACCGTGGTCGTGCAGAGACCAGAGCTTATGATTACAGCATCAGATATCCAGTTGGAGATTGAGGGAGCAGTAGGGAATGCCACGACGGTGAAAGAGGAAGATACGGTAGTTGTTATAGTGGAGATTGAGAATGTAGGAACGGCAGATGCTGACGACGTTCGTGTGGAAGTGTTCTATTATCCAAAGAGATCACCTACAACCCAAACGGAGATTGATGATCTGGTCATAGCTGGATTTGTTCTGGATGAAGGCAAGAATACATACATTTATACGCTTTATGATAAGGAAGCCAATATCAAATCACAGAACAAGAAATCGATCGCGTCTGATGATTGGATAATCAAGGGTGGTGAATGGTATGTTGAGATTCGTGTAGATTATGATGAGGATGATTCCAATGGAAAGATTCTCGAACCTAATGAGAATAATAATGATGCCCGTTACACAGAGCTGTTACGTGTAAAGCCTGACTTGGGAATAGATTCAATGAGGATTGACAGCAAATATGCAGGTAGTTCAGCTCAGACACCGAATATTGATGATACGGTTACCTTTACCGTCACAGTTACAAACAGTGGTGCAGCAGATGTCAGGGATGCCCGTTTGTACATCACGGCAGACAGCAGCTCGGATAACGAGATACTGATGGAACGTTCTAACAAGGAGTACGTTAAATTTGATGTAGATGCAGGCGAGACAACCGATGTTCGCTTCCGTTGGAAGGCTACTGAGGATGAATGGAATAGTTTCAGAGCTGAGATTAACCCAGTTTGTGATGACTACGATATACAAATCTTCGAGTGCGAGTCTGAAGGTGATGGTTTTGCTTTGGAGACAGACCGAATGTTTGATGAACTAAACCGTTATGCTAACAATGAGTATCCGACCACAGGGGTCTTTGAACAGAATAGCGTAGAGGTCCAGTTTGAGATACTACCTGATTTCAAGATCAAGAAGGTTACAATGGATCCCCGTAATCCAGAAGTTGGCGAGAGTGTCGAGATTACGGTAATAATCGAGAACATAGGTAACGCAGATTGGCAGATCGGTATGAAGCCTCTCACGGTTGTGTTTGAAGATGGAGCCGGTACTGAACTTACAACCTCAGTGGGTGAATCCATTAACAAGGATGATTCGGTTGAGATTAAGTTCACATGGACAGTTCCTGATGAGGATAAGGATACTCTGTTCTTGACCTTCACGATAGACGCAGGCAGTGGTAACTTCGAGATCCAACAATGTGATACTTGTGATGAAGACAACGCAGGTGATGGTAAGGACAATGATGTACTCGATACAGAAGAGGTGCCGGTCGTACTGCCTGCGATTCTAGGTGAGATTGAATTTATTACCACCTTGACTGAAAGAGACCTGATTCGCGGTGTTCCGTTGATAATACCAGTTGTTGGATTGATCGCATTAGTCGCTCTGTCAGTTCCATTGTTGATGTATCGTAGGCGTAGTAAGAAGGCTAGAAGGGATGATGATGAGTCAGAGGAAGACGATGAGGATCAAGCCCCAGCCCCTCCAGCCAAAATAGGAGTGGCCATCGTGTCCACTATTGATGGTAAGACTGCTAACGTCAAGGTACCTTCGAATATGCCTGTTGACAAGCTCTTGCAGAATTGTGTTGGTAAATTCCCATTGCCTCACGCAAACTTTGCAGTTATGTTGAATGGCGTTGCCGTAGACATCAATCTTAGCCTGGAGGATGCGGGTTTGATTGATGGCTGTCAGGTAGATTTAGTTCCACTTGAGTGATTTAGTAAGATGCTTGATGCATTAGTCATAGGGGCTGGTCCAAGTGGTTCACGTACAGCTTGGAATTTAGCTGAAGCCGGTTATTCCACAGCTCTTGTCGAGGAGCACGAGATCATAGGTGAGCCATGCCAATGTGCCGGTTTGATAACTCCCCGAACGTTTGAATATTTGGGTTATCGACTCCCAGTACAACAGGAGATGAACGGCGCCAGACTATGGGGCCCTAAGGATTCGTTTTTGAGTTTTCAGGCTCCTGAAACAAAGGCCCTGGTCATTGATAGGCCAGGTCTGGATCGTTCAATTGCGAACAAGGCACAAGATGCTGGTGCTGATTTAATGCCAGGTCATAGGTACCTAGGCCACCGTAGGACAGATAATGGAATCGTAGCTACAATCAAGGGCAGGAAAGGTAAGTTCGAGATTGATACAAAGTTATTGATAGGTTCTGATGGTCCTGCATCCAGAGTTGCACGTGATTCAGGTCTGAGCAGTAGAAGAGAGGTTCTGGCAGCGTTTGGAGCCGATGTAGAAGGTTATCAGGGTATAGAGAATCATGTGGATCTGTTTGTGGGTTCCGAGTTAGCTCCCCGTTTTTTTGGATGGGGCATTCCGACAGGCCCTAACAAGGGCCGTATAGGGCTGGCAACTGTTTTACCTGACCGACCTAAAAACTTCTTTAGAGATTTTTTTCATAAGGGTGCTCCCTCAAAATTGTTGGGAGGGGCGAAGATAGTCAATCGTGTCAGCGGCCTAATTCCCTTTGGAACTCGCAATCCAAGCTATTCTGATAATGTATTGTTGACTGGAGATGCGGCAGGTATGGCCAAACCCACATCTGGAGGTGGAATATATTCTGGTCTGATATCTGCAGATGCAGCTTTTGAAGTTGCAGACCAAGCCCTTCAGACCGGAAAATTCGATTCCAAGACCCTGAGTCCATACCAGAAACTGTTACAGAAGCGTATAGGGGGGGAATTGTCCAAAGGCCATCATTTACGTAAAGCCTTCCTGAGTTTAACCGATGACCAGTTGGCAGATATAATCTCAATTTTGGGTGAACCTAAGGTTAGGGATGCTATAGAGAAAACTGGAGATCTGGATTATGCTTCCTTAGCCGCCTTTTCGGTACTTAAGGCGCAACCGAAGCTGATTAAGTTTGCCCCGTTGCTTCTGAAGCCATTTATTTAATTCAGGATAGCTGCCTTCTTCTTCCAGATAGAATATAACGGATAGTCCTGCAAATACAATGGTCAATGTGACGAGCACGTACAATGGCCACTGTGGTATTGGTTTCTTGATGCCAAATGAGGAATCAGGTATTATACCGTCTACCCCCAGCACATCCAAATTTATGTTTCCAGGCGATCCTTCAGTTACGTTAGTGGTTGCATCCTCCCACTGTTCCATGTTCCAGTGTCCTCTAGATTGCATTACCCTTGAGGTGAAATTATAATCAAAATTCATAGAGAAACGGACAAAGTATGTTCCTTCTTTGGTATCCTCTTTCGATACGATTTCAAATTCAAGTAAGATGGTTTCATTGGATGCTATGGTTCCAATATTGAAGGTTGCTTTTCTGGCATCAGCGGTTGCTACGCAATTCTCCACTTCATTCTGGTTCCAGCATGTTTCACGAACAAAAGGTCGTTCATTACTGGAAATCTGGTCCAAAGATTCGGATTCATCAATATCGGCTCTGTGATATATCTCAGCAATAATGACCACATTATCCAAGGAGTACCCATATCTATTGTGAACATCCAATGAAAAATCACCTTCTTGCCCAGGTTCTAATTGAGGAGTACTGAAGTTGTGAAAATCAGGGATATTTCCAGGATGGCTGACATAATCGTCTATTTCGCCTCCACCCATAGGTTGTGAAATTAGAGCAATAATCAACAGGAATCCCCAAAGTCGTTTCATTATTCCTGTCACGTAAACCTCCCTTTAAAACCAGTATCATCCCCAAAAGTGATAAGAGATTTGATTTATATGGGCCATCCTTTAGAATAATTATGCGTATCTTGACCATTCTGAGCGCGCTTTTCGTGCTTTCAATTATTTTCTTGACAGGTGATGCCTTCTCGGAAAAGTTTGAATATTCCAGTCTCACAATTTCCGAGGATGAAAGTGTAACTTTTGACGGAGATCAACTGTGGATTGAGGGTGATATACTGATAGACGGTGACCTGACGATAAAAAACAGCCATATCCATGTCAATCGGTCTTTGGATTTTACCGTCTCCGAGATTAGAATCAATTCCACTGGCAAGTTGGATCTGGTCAATACTACAGTGACTACAACGGCGAATGAAACCTATGGCATCACAACCTACACTTTGGTGTCTGATGGTGGAGAACTGTCAATTCAGGATGCCCAAATCTACTATGGTATGTTATGGATGGTAGGCGGTAATGCTAGTATCACTAACCTCTTGCTCGATGGTTATAGCCTGTCCAATTACGGCATCTTTTCAGAAGATACCAATCTGATTGCTTCTGGCGTATCAATCAGAAATTACACTCTGGGCTTGAGAGCTATAGGTAGCAGCCCGACTCTTGAGTCCGTGTTCTACTATAATTGCGGTACCTGGATGACTCAGGAATGGTGGGTCACTTTTTCACCTGTAGAAGAATCTACGGGTTTACCAATATCAGGTTTTGAGATAAGGCAATGGGATACTGATGGAAATATGATCGGAACTTGGAACTGGGCCAAACAGTTCGAGGTCAATTCAGAGGGACAGATGGTAAATCATATTGCAAACTTCAGTTCATATCTGAATTTTTATTTTGCTTATATAGAAGACGAATGGGAACAACAGATAACGGCTAACACAGATATAATTCGGTCTTACAACATGAACAGTTCTAGTGTTAGATATAATTCAGCTATTTTGTTTGTGGACGGAGTTCCATTGGCTTCTGGACAAATAGTTCCCAAATGGTCTGAGATTAACATTAGTGTTGTGATTGACAATCCAACAGATATGAATTTCAACAATCTGTATTTGGATCTGGCCGTTAATGGAGAACCCGGTTTCGCAAGAACAAGTCTGAAACTTCCTGCCGGAAATTCACATAGGACGAATCTAACTTGGATGGCTTCAGTAGAGGGGCCATTGTCTTTGGGCGTCAGTACGGTTGTGGTTGACCACTCAGGTAATTTAACAGATACGACTATATCCTTTTCCAAATTTGTAGAGGTTGAAGGAAGTGCCACTACATCCAAAACGTCGGGATCATGGGTTGCTCTTCTTGCAGTTTTCATAGTCCTCTTGCTTTGCAGTTACATAATTTATTCAGGGATTGAGGAAGATACAGAATCCCCCGATATCGAGGTCAAAGAAGATACTGAAGTCGAGGAAGATGAACATCTGAGAGAACTTGCCTTGCTACAAGAAACTGAAGAAGAGAAGGAAAATTGAGTCACGTAGTTATTGGAATCGAGTCTACAGCTCATACTGCTGGAGTTGGTATAATTACTTCAGAGGGGGAGATTCTGTCGAATCAGCGGGCAGTTTACATACCCGAAGAGGGTGGTATCCATCCTCGAGAGGCAGCTAATCATCATATTGAGAGTTTACCAGAGCTGTTTAGGAAAG
>DQOP01000023.1 GCA_015658585.1 Candidatus Poseidoniales archaeon
CCAATACGTGCAATCTGTCTTATAGTATCTACATAGGTGCGAATAACTTTTCCAGAAGAGGTAGTTGCCAGAATCTGATTAGCATCACCGGGAGTCATAGTAGCGACAACATATCCACTCTTTTCGTCGACTTTGATATTGAGAACTCCCTTGGCACCACGCCTAGTCAAACGATAATTATCCGCACTGGCCCTCTTACCATATCCTTTCTCCGTTATAGTTAACAGAATATCCTCATTGCCTACCAAGGACATACCAATAACCTCATCCTTGTCCTTCAGACGCATTCCAATCACGCCCTGACCATTACGGCCCACTATTCTTACTTCACCTTCCGAGAAACGATTGGCCATACCTCCTTTGGTTGCAAGCATTACCTGGCTATCACCCTCTGAAATAGCAACTCCTATTAATTCATCCTTATCCTTGAGAGTAATAGCCCGGAAGCCCTGATCGCTGGCCCAAGCTCGTTTAATTCTGGACGAATATTCCTCTAGGCGTGTCTTCTTGATAATACCCTTCTTAGTCGCAAACAAGAAATAGTGACCATCACCACCAATGTTAGCAACTGGTAACATACATAGTACTTTCTCGTCCCTTTCTTTACGACCTGCATCCAATTTTTGAAGTAATTGGACCAATGGCGTTCCCTTGGAGTAACGAGATACATCTGGAATTTGCCAAGCTTTAAGGAAATACATGCTGCCTGCCGTGGTGAAGAACAAAAGGTGATCATGTGAACCCATAGAATACAATTCGACGGGAAAATCCCCTTCCTTGGCTTTGATTCCTATTCTACCCTTGCCTCCCCTGTGCTGGGCCTGGTATTCATCCAGACCAACGCGCTTGATGTACCCCTCATAGGTACGCATTACAACCACTTGAGAACGAGGAATTAGATCCTCTGTATTCAAATCTCCATCGAAATCAGATATGACTGTCCTGCGCGCATCACCATGTTTCTCATCCAATTGCTGTAGTTCTTCCTTGATTATAGCCATCACCTTGGCACGATCTGCCAAAATTGATTTCAATTCGGCCATTGTATTCTTTAAATCGGACAACTCCTCTTTTCTTTCATCAACATCCTGACGAGAAAGCTGGTAAAGTCGCATCTCTGCAATGGCCTTGGATTGAATTTTACTCAATGAGAATTTTTTCTGAAGACCCGAAATAACTTCATCCCGGCCTGCTGCACCTCTGATAAATGCTATTACCTTATCCATTTTAGATATGGCTATCAATAAGCCTTCGACAATATGGGCTCTTTCCTCTGCCTTACCTAATCTGTATTTGGTTCGCCTAGTAACGATCTCCTTACGATGAGCTAGATAAACCTTCAGAAGTTGAATGAGGTTCATTCGTTGAGGTTTGCCCTTTACCAGAGCCACATTGTTAATCGAGAAACTAGTCTCGAGAACGGAGTGTTTGTACAGTTGATTCTCAACGATTATGGGTGAAGCATCACGCTTCAACTCAAACACGACTCGCATACCTTTTTGATCGGACTCATCACGAAGGTCCCGAATTCCTTCTATTTTCTTGTCACGAATCATCTTGGAAATATCTTTCAAAAGACGGTTCTTCTGGACCATAAAAGGAATTTCAGTGACAATTAGGTATTCATTGTTGCCATCGGATTCGTTTGTTATCTTCCCTCGCAACTTAACTGATCCCTGACCTTCCGTATATGCATCAAAAATTCCCTTGCGTCCCATTATCGTGCCTCCTGTAGGGAAGTCTGGACCTGGGAGAACTGTCATAATCTCTGCAAGTGAAACTCTGGGATTATCGATTAACAGATTTAAAGCAGCAATAATTTCAGACAGATTGTGCGGTGCCATATTGGTAGCCATACCTACTGCTATGCCTGATGAACCATTAACCAAAAGACCTGGAAGCAGACCTGGAAGAACAGTCGGCTCTTGTAATGAACCGTCATAATTCTCCCTAAAGTCAACCGTACCTTCATCAATGTCCGATAGAACCGAATCTGCGATTGAAGCCAGACGTGACTCGGTATAACGCATGGCTGCCGCTTTATCACCATCAACAGAACCGAAATTGCCTTGACCATCTACCAGTGGGTAACGTAGTGAAAATTCCTGAGCCATCCTTACCATCGTATCGTAAATGGACTGATCTCCATGGGGGTGATATTTTCCCATGGTATCTCCAACAATCCTAGCAGATTTCTTATAGGCTGAACGAGACCCTGAGCCCATCTCTTTCATGGCATAGAGAACGCGACGATGTACTGGTTTGAGGCCATCCCGGGCATCAGGTAACGCACGCCCTACAATAACGGACATTGCATAATCCAAATAGGACTTGCGCATCTCCTTCTCTATGCTAACTTTTAGAATTGTATCTGTAATTTCTTCTGCCAAGATTTTACCTTCAAATTAATACTAAAGTGCATGAATATACCCCCTTAAAAGGGACTCCCCTAACAGCATAGTGACACCTCCCCTAAACTTAGTACTGTTAAACACTAAAAAAAGTGATGAAATAAGTGAGATTCATCGACGATGGATTGCTAGAGTTGTACCCCTCTGTATCGCATATGATTTACACCTAACCTTGGCCAATTTTGGAATAAGGAATTCGCCTACTGAATTCGCTAAAAAAATAGCCCCTTCGACTAGCATTGGAAAAGGGGGACAAAGATTCATCGAATTGGCAAAAAAAGGATGGGTGCAAATTACAAAATTGCCTCTGCCTGAGAATGTAGGAACTACTGTAATTTGTACATCTAAACCAGATAAGGTCAAATCAAAGAATTACCACCATATTGCAGCCTTGGCCACGAGCGAAAAAATTGCCCTGGTATTTGGTTGTGACGAACATCGGAACCAAATTACAAGGAGAATAATGTCAAACTCCAATTATCATCTTGACATTACCGGTAAGAAAATCAAACTTGGACTGGATACTGAGATTGGGGCTGTGACAAGTATTCTTTCCAAGCTTAAAAGAGACTGAGGGCCTCTTCAACTCTACCCAATTCTATACCTGTACTTTGCCTACCGCAGACTGCCCCTTTCGATGAGGCTACAATCCCAGCACCTACCAAGGGCATGCCGAAGTTTACTGTTCCCTCCATAATAGGAACAGCTAGAATTCTTTCCATCATTTCCCGATCTTGGGCTGCTATGTCAGGATGGCAAAGTCCTCCCTTGTTAGTCACACAGCCAATCATGCCCAAGGTATCCATCTGATTCAGTGATTTAGGTGTTATTTCTATTCCAAGAATCTCTTGTGCTAATTCTCTTGTTTGGGGACCCAGTCTCTCATTGCAGAACCCTCCATTGTCATTGACCAGGAAATTGTTTCCTATCGCATTGGAACGATCGGATATTACTCCTAGTCGTAAATTAAAATCAGAGGCTAACTCCTCCAATTTTTCAATTTCACGAGATGTCACTATGTTTGAAACCAGTAATCCCTGATTATTAATGGCCACTAGAGTTCCAACCACACGACTACCCCCTATAGTGACTGGTTCAACTGTAGTCCCCAAAGCACCTGAAATGGCCTCCATATCATCTTTGGGTATACCTGGAGGTATCAAGGTCAGAACATCATTGGTAGTGCCAAAAACACCTGCGTAAGGACTATTGAAAAGATCCCTCTGAAGTAAAGCCATATGGTTAGTCGGCGAGGTGGACTACTACACTACCATCTTCAAATTTCAGAGCCCGTACTCGAATCTTTGAAGGCGGTTTTTCAATTCCGCGCTCCCAAATACGTCTGTGCACAGGTGGATCAATAAACAACTGCTTTTCTTCTCCACTCCCCCTGCGGGCCTCGGCTGAAGTTGTTAGAATCTCTCCGTCTCTTTCTGGCTTCATGTGCCTGGTTATGAAATCCTCAATCATTCGCATCGCTACAGGAGCTCTACGTGTGCGTGGAACCTTGTGAAGCTTGCGCAATGGAATCGTGTACAACCTTTCCTGCATTAATTCATCGTCAGCCATTCATATCACCTGTGAAGTTTACCACGGCGCCAGAAGTGACGTTTAGGATGGTTAGTGAATCTCCTGTTGGTTCTCTGAATCACCCAGGCTGGAACTCGGCGATTACGTTTAACCAATCTATTAAAGCGTAATTTACGGGCATAAGCTTTCCTACTTGTCATTAGTATTTTTTGAGTGAACTCATCTTCTTTTCCAGTTTTTTCTTGACATCAAAGGCAGTATTATCCAACACCGACTGGCCCTTGGGTGTTAAACGCCGACCGCCCTTTTTCGATTTTTCTATAAAACCTGCGATCTCGAGTTGCTGCATTATTGATCTAAGTACCTTCCGACCTCCATTATTGCTTCGGTTGGGTTTGGAACCTCTATCCTTGGCTCCTGAATAGTGACGGGATAAACGTTCTGTCCCTATGGGACCATTAATCCCAATCTTTCTGAGGACTGAAGCAGTCCGGAAATACCACCAGTCTGGCTGTGTTGGTGATTGTTCCTTATGCGTTGAAGTCTTGACAAAATTTGACCAATCGGGAGGTTGAATAGCATTCACGCTCTTGAGGCTGTTGGCAAGCGCACCAACCAGATGCTCTCCGGGTACGTCATAATGTGTTGTCACGTGAATAAACCTCGACGGGAATGAGGCGCCACACGGACTATATTATAAACTTAAGCCTAATGACAATTATATAATGGATGATATCCCGAAATTTATGGAGAATCACAACACCATGACTCTAGCTACCCATGGTAAGAATGGAGCTGGGGCTGCAGCTGTATTCTATACAACAATCAAAAAATCTGCTTCACTTGTATTCGTTAGCAGTCCTGAATCTGATCACATCAAGAACTTAGAAATAAGCAAGAAATGCGCCGCAACTATACAGGACGATGGACTGGAATGGAAAGAAATCAAAGGATTACAACTGAAAGGTGAAATAAATCAGGCCAACGAAAAATACTGGGAAAATTACCTCAGAAAATATCCCTACATAAGAACCAATGAAGAATTATCAAAAGCATTGGAAAAAGTAAATCTATACGAATTCAGAATAACATGGGCGAGACTCATAGACAACACTAAAGGGTTTGGAAATAGAACTGAAGTTAATTATTAATCTGCAAAAAGATTGGCTGCATGGAAATATACGACCATCCCCACAAAAACCACTATCAGAATAGTTATTACTATGAACCCCAAAGTTTTACCTATAACTGGAAATAAGAATAAAACAAACAAACCAACAACAAATGTCCAAAGCAGAAGATAGAGCAGATAGGCATGAGGTGCCAACTCTGGGTCTGTGGCGGAACTCAAAGTGAACAATCCCAACCAATTCATGATTTGTTAATTCGAATATACTAATTATCCTTTGGGGTACGTATTGACTCCACGAAACCCTGATCAATCAGACCTCGGCCAACCAATGCAGTATAGTTGACCAGTAATAAGACCAATATCCCCGAGATTATTACTATCAAATGGGAGATGAAACCCACGCTTCTGATATTATCCACGAACATGGTTCCCCTGGAAGCGAGGAAAAAGCTACTCGCACCGTAAGCTGCAGTAAAAGAAATGGCATAGAAGATAACGTTATGGCGATTCAAAATACTGCTTCTAGGTTTGCTACCATTCGCTTCATTTCTTGTTTCGGACCGAAGGGCCTGAACCGATAGAGAGTATATGACCAACATTATCGTAATGACCATGAATATCAAATCAAACACAAAACTGGGTTGATTCTCACGAGAGTATAACATGACGCCTGCATGATAGGCCAAAAAACCCCAATAACCGATAGCAAAGTATGCCGAAAAAACCGATATCATGGGGTCTGACCAGTGTTTTGAATTCATACGGAAAAGAAGGTAAAATGTCACTGATCCCAAGACTGCCATAATCACAAACCACGTTATCTTGAACATGGAACTGAAATCAGTACCTTGGGATTCCAGGAATGAGAATATACCAAAACCTATTATTGACCAGAATAGAGGAGAAATGACGTTGGCCAATTTCCCAAAACTAGATTGGTCTCTACTCACTACCTTGGACATTCGACTAATAGCCAATTCCTTGAATGGGACGCGCATCCACCAAGCTTGGGCAAACTGCCAGATCACAAAGATAACTACCAAGCCAAAGGACAATAAGTCCTTCAGTTGATTACCATACTCTGTAAATTCAAATACATACCAGATTGACAGAGACACTAGCGATGATAACGTGAGCGGAACCACCAATATGGTGCGATAGGCCCCAATTGAAAAATTTCTTACGAAATCAAAACGCATCAGAACGGCGGTCATTAGATATCCCACCGAAAAACCGAATCCCAATATCAGAATCAGATCTACCAAGAATTGACTGGAACTCCGGCTAAGTACACCCAGAACAATCAAAAAAATAGACAATGCCACGGCATGGGGGGCGGTTTTTCTAGAAAATATTATCTGGAGAATTTCAAAGTTGGTTATTATCTTCGGTCCCGTATCCAACTTTTTGTCGGGAGAAGACTTGTCCAAATCTTCTGTTTCAGGGTCAATTTCGATTTCTTCTTCCATTAGATTTCGATTCCCTGCGCCTTGACTTGTTATCTGCTAAATAAATGCACGTAACTCTTGCTATCTCTGAAGCAAATGCTGCTTTTGCGGATTTACCTCCAAACAAATTTATCGCTTTGACTTTAGAACGTCTGCCCTGAAGTTGTAGCAACATACCTACATAGAATTCTTTTTCGGATTCAAATTCCTGCTTGAAGGAACTGGTGGATTCACCCTCGTGAATTGCAAAACGAACTTTAGCATGAGTTGCCCTCTTGGCCCATACAATAGGTATTTCCTGTGAGAATGCCTGTGATGGACGTTTATTGCCCAATTCAAGGCTAGTAATGAGAATGAGGCCATCCGGATACGGTCGAATCTGACCAACACTGATTAGAACACCACGGTCCACATCTAAAGTGTTATTGAGGGTCTCATTATCATCAGATAGGCGCAATTTCAATGAGAGAGGAGGTTCCTCTTTAATTTCTGCATGGCCTGTTGAGTTGCATTCAAGGCACTGGACAACTCCCTGAAAACTGAAACCTCGCCTAGTGGAGGTCTTACTCTTGAGAATCTCGTGAGAACTCTCCTCCTCACACATCTCACAATAAATCCAGAGTTGTTCCATTAATGCCTGAAATGCCTGATTCCCGTGAGAATCATGGCCATATTATGTTCATCGGCTGCATCAATGACCTCCTGATCACGAACTGAACCGCCGGGTTGGACAATGGCTGTTACACCAGAATTGGCAGCCTCATCAATTCCGTCCCTGAAAGGAAAGAACGCGTCAGAGGCCATAACTGTCTTTTGAGCTTCAGGAATCGATTTGGAAACTGCAATTCTAACTGAATCGATTCGGGACATTTGACCCGCCCCAATACCAATAGTTCTTTTACGCTGAGTAAACACGATGGCGTTGCTTTTGACATGCTTTACTATCTTCCAGCCAAATTGCAATCCTTCTAACTCACGAGTCGTGGGTTTACGTTTAGTCACTACCTTGCATTCTGATAAATCAATCGAAACATCATCTGCTTCCTGAAAAAGCCATCCGCCATTAAGAGAACGGAGGGAGGGGCTCCTCTGGTAATCGGAAAGTTCCCCTGTCTGTAACACCCGGAGATTTTCTTTTTCCGATAGAACCTCAATAGCAGCACTGGTAAAGGAAGGGGCGATAACCCCTTCTTTGAATACTGAGATCACACTCTTTGATAAATCCTCATCAACCTCCCGATTGAAGACTACTATTCCTCCAAAAGCACTTTGAGGATCTGTTTTGACAGCTAGCTTATATGCTTCGGACAAACCACTGGCGCTGGCCGCACCACAAGGGTTGTTGTGCTTTACAATGATGGCGGTGGATTCCTCAAATTCCATTACCATTGCCAGGGCAGCGTCGAAATCCAGAAGATTGTTGTAGCTGAGCTGTTTACCTTGAATCTGGGTGGAATTTGAGACACAAGGACCCTGAACTGATGTATCAGAATAAAAGATAGCGGATTGATGTGGATTCTCACCATATCTCAGAGGTGGACTACCAACCCCCGCAATGTGTAAGGAGGGAGGCAAGCCTTCCTCATCAAATCTGGAACTCAGTTCATTCTGAATTATAGTATCATATTCAGCAGTGTGCCTAAATGCCTTCAAAGCTAATTGACGGCGTTGTTCCAAGTTAAGGCCTCCGGCCTCAATTTCCTTGGAAATCCAATCGTAATCTGCAGGATCGGTGACAACTGCGACTCTTGCATGATTTTTAGCTGCGGCCCGAAGCAGACTGGGACCTCCGATATCAATCTCTTCGATCAGAGCATCCATGTAAACATCCTTAGAAGCTGCATCTCCAAATGGATACAGGTTGCAAACCACCATATCAATTATTCCTATATTGTATTGTTCTGTTTCAGACTTATCAGAGTCTCTCGCAAGAATGCCCCCAAAGATTAGGGGATGAAGTGTCTTTACACGGCCATCCATCATTTCTGGAAATTTCTTAACATCCTCTACAGGCGTTACTGCAATTCCATTCTCAGACAGAATCTTAGAAGTCCCGCCTGTAGAAACAATCTCAATCCCATTCTTTACTAGAGACCTGGAAAAGGCATCAATTGCAGATTTGTCACTAACGCTAATCAGTACCCGGACGACTGAACGACGTTCTAAATTCTGCTTCTCGGACTGCATGGTAATTGCAATAACCTACGTACTGTCTGGAAGTTTCTTAAGAAATTCACCAGGAATATCCTTGGTTAGATAGACTGTCGTACCTGCTTTCATAATCTCATGGCCCGCTCCTTCAACGGCCCTAACATCAGCCAACAAGACTATGGGCTTACCAATAATGTGACGACCGGCCTCCAAAGCATTTAATCTTGTACTCGAAAGATGTACCATATTACGATCACCGGGATATAATCCATGTTCCAGATATTCGTCTGAGTCCTCTTTAGAACAGGCAAAATATAAGTGCTCAGGATTTTGATCTGTGGGTAGATCTAAATCCAGATCAAGCGTATGGGCATAAGTTGCTCTTAGCCTGCCATTATTCAACTGGTAACGGCCCTTGGGATCTGTCTCTACCACTGCTTGCAAATGTTTAGTTTCCAGAAAATGAAAATGACGTCTCTGAATCTTTACTGCTTCAATAAATTCAGTCGCCTCAACCCAGCCTTGCTTGTCCATCTCAAGATCGAATTTGTCCGGGAAGTGACGCAGAACTCCTGCCATAATCCTTCCAAACTGATCCAAATGTCTTGGGGACATCACCAATACGCCTTCCTCTCCACTGAGAGGGCATTTTTCACCTCTAAAGAAACCATGTCCATACTTTACTTCTTCCTTTAATGGAACTATTGGTTTTCTTCGCATATCAAACCATCTGCACAGGTCGGTATAATATTAGTTCTTAATGTTCATTAATCGCTTCGAAAAGTTGTTTGCGCAGAACCATCCTCTGGTCTCTCAATAATGTTCGTGCCTGCTAATTCTTCAGGTGTTGGCAAGTCAATCTCC
>DQOP01000103.1 GCA_015658585.1 Candidatus Poseidoniales archaeon
GTAATAATCCTAACGTTTCCATAATTTTCGACTAGTATTGTCATTTTCTCTTCCTTTGAACCTTTCGTATTGCCGTTTGCGACAAATCAACCAGTTCTTTCTTAGGACTTCTGGCCCAGTACACAAATCCAGCTACGGCGGCTACAGATATCAGGCTGAGTATGACGGATATAGGAGATAAGGCTGGCGTTATTTCGCCATCGTCCTCTATAATATTCCCTAGTTCTATTGTGACTAAGGTCAGGCCCTCTTCTTCCCCCACATGAACTAATCTCAGGTATTGCAGGAAATTACTGCCTTTTTTGATGGTCTTGGTTTCTCCAGGTTCTATTTTTTCAGTAACACCATTCCCGGCAGTCACATTGTAGGCCGCCCCCCATCCGGTGTTGGTCACCTTCACAGAATCTGAAGTTTCACTGACTATCTCTAGGTGTCCTCCAAACAGTTCAAGATTTTCCCAGGCCAGGGCATACATGGCCAGTTCATTGGCCAATGCTTCCCTGATAGTTGTCGTTTCGATTGGGGACCATTGCATGGTATCGACTTCAACGATTACACTTACTGCAGTTCTGGCCCCATAACCCCAGGCTATGGACTCTCCAGCACCGCTTGGATCTCGGTATGATAGGCCAGATACATTTGCTGATTCATTCAGGAACCGTTCATACAGATCCCAATCCGCGATAGGTACCGCGAATTCTCCAGTTATCTTCCAGGGAAGAACAATATCGTTTGAACCTGTATGGCCCGAGAAATAGACGTACAGATTCATTCCTCTCATCATTTCCATATTGGCTTGAGTCTCAGCCTCGCTTCCTTCACTTGGTCCTCGATAGGTCCCGGAGGCAGGACAGGAACCCCGTGTGTCACTGGTTCCATACATGCCCCACATGTAGGGATAATTCCGGTTCAGGTCAACACCATTCCAGTTGTTTCTACAATCCTCCAGATATCCGTCTGCATTCATGACGGGAGTCACCACCAATCTTTTTCCTTCCAGATAGGTCGGATCTGCCGCAGTTCTTTCTAATACGTCCTGCAAGAACAGGAAAGCTGCTTCAGCGGACATTCCCTCATTTCCATGGTGTACTCCATCAACGTACATGGTTGGCAAGGCCGCCAATTCTTCCTCTGACAATTCAGTGATATTCAGTGCGACATCCACAGAAAATATTTCCAGTCCCAGACCGGTACTGGAAGCGTGTTCGGAGTAAATCGCAATATCTGGATAATTACTCGCCAATTCTTCAGTATCATCTTGCATTGAATAATAATTATGTAGAACTTCAACAGCCTCACTTGGTTGGGCAACAAAGGCTAAGCACAGAATCGCCAGAAGCGGTAGAAGATATCTCACTAAATTGGGAGTTGCAGCCGTGACAAATAAGTTTTCGATGGTTGCTATCGGAAGAAGACAAACACTTTAGTCTACCATCAATGACCCATTAATGTCAGGACTACTTGACGGCAAGGTTGCAATAATAACGGGAGGTTCCAAGGGAATTGGATTTGGGATAGCTGAACGTTTCTGTAAGGAGGGAGCCCAGATCATCATTTGTAGTAGAAATGATTCCGAGTTGTCGAAAGCAGCATCACGATTGGGTTGTGAATCACATCAACTGGATGTTAGCGACTCCAGAGTGGTCAGGTCCATGGCGGTTTGGTTTTCGAAAGAGCATGGAAAATTGGACATCCTGGTCAATAATGCAGGCCTGATTCGTCCCGGAACGATAAAATCAACAACAGAGGAGGACTGGGATCTCCAAATCGATGTTAATCTCAAGGGTCCATTCCTGATGAGTAATGCTTTCCTTCCGCATATGAACGAAGGCAGTTCTATTCTGAACATAGCATCTACAGTTGGCCTTAGGGCAATGCGCGGTGCGGTAGCCTATTGTGCTTCCAAGGGAGGTGTGGTTAATCTGACAAGGGCGATGGCGCTGGATTTGGCAGGTAAGATACGCGTGAATTGTATTTGTCCTGCAGTTGTTGACACACCTATGATCGCTGAAAGACTTTCAACTGGGAGAGTCACAAGGCAAGATTTTGACGAAGTTCAGCCTATTGGCAGAATGGGAAAGCCTGAGGAGATTGCTGCAATGGCCTTGCATCTTTGTGGTCCAGAATCTGAATGGACTACAGGTTCTATAATCACGGTTGATGGTGGGCAGACTGCAGGTTAGATATAGCCAATTCTATTGATTAATAGTGAATTATTACGACATTTTGGAAATTGAAGGAGATGCCGATTCGAATTCTATAAAGAAAGCCTACAAGAAATTGGCAAAGAAATTTCATCCTGATTTAAATCCCGATAATGTTGAATTGTTCGAGAAGAAATTCAAGCAAATAAACGAGGCTTATCACGTCCTGATTGATAAGGATGAGAGGCGCAAGTATGATCAATACGGATCGGAATATGTTCCTCGCAAGGCACCGCACTGGCGTGCAGTCAATTCTTGGACTTATGATACTTGGGATTACATACGATGAACCCGAAAGAAGAAGAGACAGCTGGATTGGATAAGGTGTATGAGAGAAGGTGGGTGATTCTCGCCGTAATGAGCTTGAGCCTGGTTATTGTCATACTTAACAACGTGACTTTGAATGTCGCGCTTCCAGAGCTTTCCAAGGACCTGAAGGCCGACAATACTGACCTTCAGTGGATGATGGATTCCTATGCTCTTATCTTTGGGGGAACTCTTCTGGTTATGGGGGCACTAGGTGATCGATTTGGTCGTAAACCAGCTCTTCAACTAGGCTTGATTATTGTGGCCGTGGCTTCCGGAGCCACTGCGATGTATGCTACTACATCTGAACATGTGATTTTTGCACGGGCAGTTATGGGGCTTGGCGCAGCTTTGGTCATGCCCGCGACCCTGTCTGTGGTCGTTGTGGTCTTCCCTGTTGAGGAGCGGGGGAAGGCAGTTGGAATCTGGGCAGCTATGGCGGGCGCCGGTGCTCCAATAGGTCTTTTTGTGGGAGGATGGGCTGTAGAGAATCATGGCTGGGAAATGGTCTTCTGGATCAATGTCCCGGTCATTTTACTAGCACTTGTTCTGGGCCTTTTTCTGGTTCCAAATTCAAGGGACAAACAGCAACGTCCTCTGGATGCGATTGGGTCTCTTCTCTCTATCGGAGCCCTGGTGTCTATTCTCTATGCCATCATAGAGGCCCCGAATGCTGGGTGGACAAGTCCTGAGACTCTTGGAGTAGCAGCCTTGGGAATAGTCCTTACAGTGGCTTTCATCAGATGGGAAAGAAGTACTGAATATCCTATGCTTCCTATCGTTCTCTTTCGTAAGATGGGTTTCACAATGGGACTGGTCGCGATTTCGCTTGCCTTCTTCGTAATGTTCTCGTTTATGTTCACTCAGATGCTACATTTTCAGCTTGTTCGGGGACACAGCGCCTTGGAGGCAGCTATCCGGTTCCTTCCTCTTCCTCTCGGTTTGATGCCCGCAGCAGCGAACAGCGACAAGTTCGTGGCTAAATTCGGCAGCAACAACGTTGTTGCGACCGGTTTGACTTTAATCACAGCAGGAATGCTGCTATTCACTACGGTCGAGATTGATACGGACTATGTGAGAATTGCACTGACGTTCTTCTTGCTCGGTCTTGGAATGGGCA
>DQOP01000037.1 GCA_015658585.1 Candidatus Poseidoniales archaeon
AGGAACCGATTATGACCACTACCTGCTTTGGGAAGACATCAAAACTGACTCCTTTGACTGCATGAACTCCCCCCGTATATATCTTTTCCAGATTCTTGACACTTATTACTGCCGATTGCTTATCAGACATTATTCTTCACCCTCTATTCCCAGTCCAGGAATTATCAGTCGCTTCTCCACATATTTCAGTATATTTGCTAGAGTATAGGTTATGGCAAAATAGAACATAAGAACCAGACCCCATGTCCAGAAGGTCTCGAAAGTTACGGATATCAGGAACCTGCCCTTACGGGTTATCTCTCCAAATCCAATGGCTGAGGCCAGAGCCGAATTCAGGACTAAGTTGACCGTTTCATTACCTAGGGGAGGGATAACGATTCGAATAGCCTGGGGCAGAACGACATATCTCATTGACTGAATATATGTCAGACCAATGCTCCTCCCAGCCTCCATTTGGCCTGTCGGAATGGCCTGGATACCACTCCTGATTATCTCCGTCTGATAAGCCCCTGAATTCAATCCCAAAGCTACCACTGCACTTCCATATGCTCTCTCAAGAGGTTCCAAATAAAATAATCCAAAATTTATCGAATTTATATAGTTAAAAGGACCTTCAAAAGTAAGATCAATACCAATCTCAACCAGACCAAAGTATATGAAAAAGAATTGGACCAGAAGGGGGGTATTTCGGAATATATCAGTATAGATTGTGGCAAAGAATTTTAGTGGATTAAAATTTACAAACTTCCATATTCCATCCGCTTTAGGTAGGGATAATGGAATCCTAAAAAATGTAGTTACAGTCTCAAATATCGCCGCGATATTCAATTGTGATGTCTTGAAAACAGCCAAAGTCACACCTATGGTAAATCCCATAAAGATTGCTAGAACAATTATCTTCAACGTGTTGTACATACCCTCTTTAAGAAATGGAAAAGCATATTTGGCAAATTTCCAGAAAGTATCATAACTTATTGCAGTATCTAGAACTCTAGGATCCTGTCCCTCACGATCGGTATACAAAGCAGTACCCTCCTCACCAACAGCAAAACCAGAATCACCATCCCAGAAACTGACACCTGTAAAATCAGACCCAGCATTCTGTAATTGTGACTGATTGTAAAATGAACTACCGCCATCTTCAGTTAACGCAACAAAATTATCATCTCCGACTATCCAGAATTTGAAGCGTGAAGAACCGCTTATTGACTTTAGGGTACTGGTCGTATTAGTTGGATGTGAATTTTCAGAAGGGACTTTCCAAATGTATCCAATTGCTGTGGGGCCAGTACCACTACTTTGGATGACGGTCCCATTTTCTCCTACAATAAGAACACTCACTGGACTAGCTTCGTCGTCATTTGGTCCCTTATAACCAAAAATAATCACGTCATAAAATGAGAAATCTCTAAACTCTTCCGGTGAATCTCGAATTTCCCAAGAAAGACCACCATCTATGGTAGCAATTATCAGTCCATCTGCACCAACCGCAAAACCTTCGTCCTCATTAACAAAGTCAACTGCATAAATATCATTAGTGGTACCTGTAAAATTAGATAGATCATCCCAGGTATTATTGCTCCATTTCCAGATCTCCCCACCAGTTCCAGAGACAAATATGACGGAGTCAGCCAAAGACTCAAAATGAGGTACGGACAAGTCATACAGATTGCCAGCACCTTCTATTGAATTATCAATCCAAGAATCTACATCATTTATCAGGACCGTACCGGAATCTCCGGCCACTATGGCCTGACCATTGAACTCAATTGCATTCAGATCCTGGATTACTCCCGAATCCTGTTCTAACCAGTTGACTCCAGAATTTACAGTATGGTATATCTTACCGTTTTCACCTATAGCAAAGGCTGAGGTTGAATTCAATGCAAGAACATCGTTCAGGTCATTATCTGTTGATATGGAGACCTGATCCCAGCCAGTATCTCTCTCTTCTTCGGATGTTAAACCGGGCGTAAACAAAAGCAGAATAAAAGCCAAAAGCAACGAACATCCAGCTATCGTAAAACTTCTTCCGTGTTTGTTTCCGGATGAATATTTATCAGACAGCATTGTGTGAACAAAAGGAGTGCGTTTTAAACGATATACCTGCCACCTCTACATTTTATATAGACAAATTTATCAAACCTCGAGGCAAAACATGAAATTTAGCCAAATTTTGACAGTGGTCCTTGTTGCATGTGTGCTGGCATCCGCGATGCCTGCAAGCGCAGCAACAATGAACTACAAACTAGGTGTACAATCAGGGACTACCTCTGATGTGTATGCAGCAGAAAGCCTGGCAAACGCTGAAGTTAGCGGTTTCGATACGATCGATCTCGCAATTGAAGCTTTGAAACAGGGCGATGTAGACTTTGTTCTTGGTGACCTACCAACTCTAAAGTTCTACCAAGCAGACTCGGATGGACTATCAATTGCAGGTTCATTCAGTGAAGAGGACTTCGGTATCGGGGTTGCTCCTGGAGAAAGTGATTTACTAGCAGCAATCAATGTCGCCCTGGGTGAGATTGTTGACTCTGGTGAATATGATACTATCTTCGCAGCATCCTTCGGAGACGAAATTGTCGTCTTGACTGATGATACTGATACAAACACTGCAACAGCATATCCAGCAGAGCCAACAGGTAGGCTGGCAGATGTATTAGCCGACGAAGAACTAGTCTTTGGTACTGATCCATACTATCCTCCATTCGAGAGCTACGATGCTGACAACAACGTCGTAGGATTCGATGCTGATGTGGCAGCTGCCATAGGAGCTAAGATAGGTGCAGCATACAACATCACTAATTTCACTGTTACGATGCATGAAAAGACATGGGACGAACTTCTAGCTTTCGGCTATGATGACTACCATGCAACTTTGTC
>DQOP01000047.1 GCA_015658585.1 Candidatus Poseidoniales archaeon
ATCCGCAAACCATTGTCCAGGATTAATCTCATCTAGACGGACATGGCCAAAAGAATCACGTGGGACTTCTTTGCCTTGGGATTCGATTTCACGAACTATCGTATCTCTTCCTGCTCCTTCACTCAAAAATATGTTAACGCAATCATTCTCATCCATGCATTTACGTAGACGTGCTGATTCTTTCTGAAAATCAATGTCCATTTCAGGGACATAAACGGCGTGTACGTCCCATCTCTGTTTTGATATAAATAATTCTGGAAGAAAATTCCTACTTTCCAATAATTTACGATATTCGTAAGCAGTTGCTGCAGTAAGCCATCCACAATGACGGCCCATCACCTCATGGACAATCAACTGACGGCGGCTAGTAGTATTCTCATTAGAAATATTCTCGAAGAATATGGCTCCCTGTTCAGCTGCGGTCCAGGCACCTAAAGCCTGTTTGACTGGAACAACATCATTATCGACTGTCTTTGGCAAACCAACAACTGTGAGGTTTGTACCAGATGATTCCAGATGTCTAGCCAGAGCTGCAGCCATGGAGTTTGTATCATCTCCCCCTATTGTATGTAAGATGTCAATTCCATCCTTGGAAAGCTGTTGTGCCGCAACGTCCAGAGGATCTTGCCCCTCTGAGACATATCCTTTTTTTACACAATCATCAACATTAGTCAATTTTACACGGCTGTTTCCGATTGGAGTACCACCAAAATCATACAACACTTCGTGGGATTCCTTTACCTTCTTAGAGAATTCCACGGTTTCACCCAGTAAGAGTCCACGATATCCATGCATATAGCCAATAATCTCCGCGTTTGGGGACATCTCATTGTATTTCTCAATCAATCCCCCTATAGCTGCTGAAAGACAGGGTGCAAGCCCTCCACTGGTCAATATGGCCACTCTTGGCATGATGTGCGAGAGAGTCGGTATGTTAAAAATTACTGCCAATTTTTTTATTGAAGGGCTTTATATACCAATCCCTATAAAACATGATGGAAATGGTCAAATGTGTGCTTGAACGGTTGGAAAATAGAGTTGATTACCGTGCTTAAACTACTATTTCTGATGTATTCATAGTAGAATTTAAATAAACCACCTGACTGGCCAAAAGCTCCAGTATTCATTAGTCTAACGGTTAGAGTGTGGAAGGGCCTGTAGCTCAGCTAGGTAGAGCGTCCGGCTTTTAACCGGACGGCCAAGGGTTCGAATCCCTTCAGGCCCGCCAGACGTTTTGCTGGAAAGGAAACTGCATGAAATCGGGTAAAAGCGAAACAAACGCGGGTTCTTGCCCCACTTAAAAGGAGAATGAAATGGACAATAATATATTTTGGTTGAACAAGCTTGTACCGAAGCATGTATTGCTTGATGATTCCGAAATTGAAAAGCGACTTAAACCTTTACAAATAGAAAAAAAACAACTACCCAAGATACTTCTGAAGGATCCGGCCCTGAAAGCTCTGGACCAAGAAGCAAAGCCTGGAGATGTTGTTGAAATTCACAGATTCGATGACCATGCAGGTACGAATTTAGCTTACCGACTGGTGGTGGAAGAATAAACAACCGAGAATTAATCAAAGCGTTCTTCAAGAGCCGAATGACGGCTGGGCCGAGCGCAGCTCTGGTCAACCACCAGTTAGGATCCTTCAATGACTTCTTGCCTCATGACCAAAACCCTGCACCCTGGATGCAGAGAGTGGTTGACAACATCTCTGTTGGTGCTGATGAAGCACGAAGAGGTGCTATACGGCTTGAGTTGGGCGATCTGGATGTTATCATAGAACTTGGAAAGATACGGATTGGGCGGCCTATTGTTTATGAGGCTAATGGTTCTCAGACAGAATCCATCCCTATGATGGCCAGGTTACGTAATATGACCTATTCAGCTCCAGTATATCTTGAATTTACAATTGTCGAGGAGGGGATGGAGATTGAAGAGGTCGAGGAAGAAATTGGGAATATGCCAGTCATGGTGAAGTCCATGCTTTGTAACCTGCACCGCCATTACCTTACAGGAGAAGGCTCAAGCGATGATGACTACAAAAACGCATTGAAGATAAAAGGTGAGGATCCTCAGGACCCTGGTGGATATTTCATTGTAAATGGAACCGAGAGAGTTCTGGTGTGCTTGGAGGATTTAGCGCCTAATAGAGTCATGGTAGAGAACGAACAGCGCTACCAAAGGAAGACCGAATTGGCAAAGGTCTTCTCCCAAAGGGAAGGCTTCCGAGCCTTGACTGTCGTTGAAAAGAAAAAGGATGGTATTCTTCAGGTTTCCATACCTGTAGCTTCTGGTCAGGTTCCTTTGGCCGTTCTGATGATGGCTTTGGGAATGGAATCTGCTGATGATATAATGCAAGCCATAACCAATGATCCAGAAATGCAAAACCTGATTCTGGCAAATATCGAGGAAATCCACAGTACGGAGGGAATCTATACTACACAAGAAGCTCTTGAGTATATGGAACGAAGGTTTGCTGCAGGTCAATCCAAGGAATATAGGAAAAAGAGAATCAATTATATCCTAGATAACACTCTTCTACCTCATTTGAACACTACTTATGAAGCGCGGCTCAAAAAGGCTGTTTTCCTAGGTCGGATGGCGCGGGAGGTTCTTGAATTGAATCGTGGTCAAAGAAAACCTGACGATAAGGATCATTACGCTAACAAGAGACTCAAACTTGCTGGAAATCTGATGGAAGAATTATTCCGTTCAGGGCTTCAGGCTTTACTTAATGACATGAAATACCAGATGGAACGTTCTTATTCCAAGAGAAAGGAGAATCGTATCCATCATGCTGTTCGCAGGGATGTCCTGACAAACAAAATCATGCATGCCATGGCAACTGGGAACTGGACGGGTGGAAGAGCTGGTGTTTCCCAATTATTGGATCGGACTTGCAACATGGCTACTCTCTCACATCTCAGGAGAGTCATTTCACCATTAACCCGATCACAACCTCATTTCGAGGCGCGTGATTTGCATCCTACCCAATTTGGAAGGTTGTGTCCTAACGAAACCCCTGAGGGGCAGAATTGTGGTCTTGTCAAAAATCTGGCCTTGATGGTTGATGTTTCAGAGAATCTACCTGATGCTCATATACGTAAAGTTCTTGATGAATTAGACATTCATCCAATCGAAGAAGGGGAAGCTCAATTAGGTAAAGTGTACTTCAACGGAGACCTGATTGGGACCCATGAATCTCCTGTGGATTTGGTGACGGAGATTAGACAACGCAGACGAAAGAACATGATCAGCAACGTGGTCAACGTGAGGTATGATGATTCTCTGAATGATGTGATTATCAACAGTGACCCGGGCCGAATTCGAAGGCCATTATTGGTCGTAGGACGAAACAATAGGTTGAATATCAAAGAACGTGATATCGACAGCCTACAGCAAGGTAAGTCCGAATGGGATGACCTCTTGAATAAGGGAATTGTTGAATATATCGATGCCGAAGAAGAAGAAAATTGTCTAATTGCACTTAATGAAGACGATTTAGAGCGAAACAAGAAAACTCACAAGTACTCTCACATGGAGGTTGACCCTATGACAATCCTAGGCGTGGCTACCTCTAATGTACCATTCCCCGAGCACAACTCTTCACCCCGATGTACTATGGGGGCAGGTATGTCCAAACAGTCATTGGGTCTGGGGCAGGCGAATTATCGGACTAGACCTGACACTCGTGGACATCTTTTGCATTATGCGGAGAGACCTATGCTTCAAACGGAAGCGATGAAATACAATACTCTGAGAACTCGTCCTGCTGGGCAGAACATGGTAGTTGCGGTTATGTCATACCACGGCTACAACATGGAAGATGCTCTTATTTTCAACCAAGGTTCTATCGATCGTGGAATAGGTAGATCCACATTTGTCAGAACTTACATGTCAGAAGAAAGGAGATACCCTGGTGGACAGGAGGATCGCTTTGTTATTCCGGGACCTGATGTTAGAGGTGCCCGTTCCGAAGAAGCCTACTTCTATCTGGAAGAGGATGGATTAATCTATCCTGAAATAGATTTGAGTGGCAAAGAGGTACTGATTGGAAAGACCAGCCCTCCGCGATTCTTGTCCGAGCCAACTGATTTCCTAAGTCCCCAAAAAGTACGTGAGTCCTCATTGACTGTAAGACACGGGGAAAAAGGGACTGTAGATTCCGTGATGCTATCCGAAACCGAAAATGGATCCAGGATTGCAAGAATCAGAGTGCGGGACCAGAGAGTCCCTGAAATGGGGGACAAATTCGCAAGTCGGCACGGGCAAAAAGGTGTCATTGGACACATAGTCCCAGCTGAAGGAATGCCATTTACAGAACAAGGAATTACGCCAGATCTAATCATCAATCCACATGCAATTCCATCTCGTATGACTGTGGCTCACCTATTGGAAATGATCGGAGGTAAAGTTGGAAGTATGGAGGGGCGGGCCGTAGATGGCAGTGCTTTCTCGGGTGAGAAAGAAAACGACCTCAGAACCAGTTTAGCTGAATCCGGGTTCCGGCACAGTGGAAGAGAGGTCCTGTATGACGGACAAACTGGCCGCCGTATAGATGCGGAGATTTTCATTGGTGTTATTTATTACCAGAAATTACATCATATGGTCTCTGGTAAACTGCATGCCAGGTCCCGGGGTCCAGTCCAACTCCTGACGAGACAGCCTACAGAAGGTAGAGCTCGCATGGGTGGTTTGAGATTTGGTGAAATGGAACGTGATTGTCTGATTGCACACGGTGCAGCAATGGTAATCAAGGACCGATTGTTGGATGAAAGTGACAAAACGGTCCAATTTGTAGATAGTCAATCGGGGCATATCGGTTATCTTGACCGGAGAGGTGTTCTGACATCCCCAATGGGTGACAATACATCGATTTATCCTGTCACCATGTCATACGCCTTCAAATTGCTGCTAGAGGAATTGAAATCTCTTGGTATCGCAGCCAGATTAAGGCTGGAGGACTTGTCATGAGGGAAATGATACCCAAGAAAATCGCGAGAATCGATTTCGCACTGATGGGGCCTAAAGAAATCCGTAAGCTGTCTGCTACAAAGGTCATAACTGCTGATACGTATGATGACGATGGATTTCCAATTCCAATGGGTCTTATGGACCTACATATGGGTGTTATTGAACCGGGCCTGAGGTGTAAGACTAGCGGCCGTAAAATGGATGAGGATCCAGGCCACTTCGGACACATTGATCTGGCGATGCCGGTCATACATGCAGGATATTCAAAAACAATGAAGGATGTTCTAAACGCAACTCATCCAAGCTCAGGACGCATTATGCTAACTCAGGACCGAATTGAACATTACAATGTGCAAATTCAGAGGTTGATAGATTCGGAAGCAGGCACTACTGTTACAATAGGTGGAATCGTAAGAAGAGCGATTCGGGAAGCTGTAAAATCAAAGACTTGCCCACACTGTGGAGAAGAAAAAATCAAAGTCACCTTGGACAAACCAACTACGTTCCGTGAGGAAGGCCGCAAACTAACTCCCAAGGAGATTCGATCCCGTATGGAGAAAATCCCTGACTCTGATCTGTTGTGTCTAGGATTCAATCCTAAGATCACTAGGCCTGAGAATATGATTCTGACCGTCCTTTCAGTTCCTCCTGTGCCAATGAGACCCTCGATTACTCTTGAATCTGGTGAGAGGTCTGAAGATGACCTTACACACAAACTGGTAGATGTCCTGAGAATCAATCAGCGTCTCAGGGAAAATCGTGACGCGGGAGCTCCTCAGCTCATTGTGGAGGATTTATGGGAATTACTACAATACCATATTACAACTTATTTCGATAACCAGACTGCAGGTATCCCTACCGCCAGACATCGTTCGGGAAGGCCATTGAAGACTATTGTTCAACGTCTCAAGGGCAAAGAAGGACGATTCCGTTCGAACCTGTCTGGTAAACGTGTTAACTTCTCAGCTCGAACCGTGATTACACCTGATCCTTACCTGAGCATAAATCAAGTAGGCGTTCCTGAGCTTGCGGCTCGGGAATTAACAGTCCCAGTTAGAATTAACATTCACAATCTGGCTTTCATGAGAAACCTGATTAAGGAAAACTTCGATCCTTCAGATCCCGAACAGTACATCCCTGGAATAAATTACATGATCAGACCTGACGGTCGGAGAGTGAAACTAACTGATGAGAATTGGGAATTCAATCATGAAAGGCTGGAGCCCGGTTTCATAGTTGAAAGGCACCTCATGGATGGTGACATTGTACTGTTCAACCGACAACCCAGTCTGCACCGGATGTCGATGATGGCACACGAAGTTCGTATCATGAAAGGCAAGACCTTCAGAATAAACTTGTGTGTTTGTCCACCTTACAATGCTGATTTCGATGGTGATGAAATGAACCTCCATGTCGTGCAGTCGGAAGAAGCTCGTGCCGAGGCAAGGATACTGATGCGAGTTCAGGAGCATATACGTTCGCCTAGGTTTGGAGGTGCTGTAATTGGAGCTATTCACGATCATATTACGGGAATGTTCTTGCTCACTCACGGAGAGGCCAGTTACGACATCGATCAGACTGTCCGAATTCTATCTCGTGTAGAATACAAGAAAGACCTCCCAAAACCTGAATATCCAAAAGCCAAGGGAGGACCACGGTGGTCTGGAAGACAGATTTTCTCAGTCCTTCTGCCGGATGACATGAATTTGAAGTACGATGCTTCCGTTGCAGTATCGCTTGCTCTCACACCGGAAGAGAACGCTGAGCTTGATTTGACTGTCGAAATTGTGAACGGCCAAATGATTCGTGGGCCCGTGGACGGGCATTCCATATCCGCATTCAAAGGCAAGATTCTTGAAGAGATTTCAAGGTTGAATGGATCTAATGCTGCAAGGGACTTCATCGATAAGGTCACCCGATTAGCAGTCGGTGCTTTGATGGAAACTGGCTGTACAACTGGAATTGACGATGCCGATGTGCCCAAGGAGGCCCTGTTGCAAATCTCCGATGCCCAGGATGTTGCTGTGAAAGAGGTTGATAAGTTAGTAAATGCCTATAACAAGGGTAAACTTCAACCTAGACCTGGAAGAAGTGTAGAAGAGACACTGGAAGTAGAGGTCATGGGGGTTCTGGGTAGGGTCCGGGACAAATCTGGAGAAATCGCAGGAACGCATCTGGGTATGGATAACTTCGCAGTGATAATGGCAAGATCCGGTGCTCGAGGTAGCATGCTGAACTTGTCGCAGATGGCTGGATCTATCGGACAACAAGCAGTTCGTGGCGAAAGGATTTCACGTGGCTATGAGCAAAGGACATTATCCCATTTCAATAAGGGAGACCTAGGTGCGGATGCTAAGGGATTTGTAAGGTCATCTTACAAGAAGGGCTTAACACCCACTGAATATTTCTTCCACTCCATGGGAGGGAGAGAGGGTTTGGTCGACACTGCGGTCCGGACTTCCAGATCAGGATACATGCAGCGCCGTTTGGTAAATGCTCTTGAGGATCTCAGGGTCAAATATGATGGAACTGTCAGAAATACTGCTAATACAGTTGTCCAGTTCAAATATGGGGAAGATTCTATTGACCCGACGAAGAGTAAATTCGGAGATGCGATTGATATAGATCGATTGATAGAAGATGCCAAAGGAGGGAAATAAATGGCTCGTTTAGATACGATTCGAGCACTCGAAAGGCGCGGATTGGCCCCTGAATTAGCTAAGAAAACAGTCGATTTGGGATATCAACTGGGCACTCTAAAAAAGAGTGGATTGAGAGAACTAAAAAAGCACTTCAAATACAAGGAAATCCTACAGTTGATTGACGTCTCCAAGAATAAAAAGATCGATCGTGATGAAATTGTTGCTAGGGCTCTAGAACAGGGAGACCTCCAAGATGAGCCAATCACTGCCGATCAAGCTCTTAAAAGGGTGGAAAAGAAACTGGGCGTTATTTGGTCCTTACCAGAGGGCTACACTATTGATGGTCTGCAAACCCATATTTCCAAGAAGGGGCAGGTCCTACTGGGCGTTGCTTTCCCAATAAATTCCAAACAGTTTCGCTACCCATTCAACGGTTATGTGTACCTAAAAACCAGGGGAATTTGCTACCAATCTGTAATCTCGGAAGTCCTTTCTTTTGATAGGCCAGATATTCCTGAAGAGGACAACTTACTTCTTCCTGCCCACACGGAGGAACCTTATGTTACATTTCTTAGAATTGAAAGATTAATTGAATTACCACGTACCATCCGACTGGAAGAATTTCAGAAGATGGACGGAACACAAGTTCGTTCTGCCCGGAATTATACACAGATCGAAGATGCCTTGGATCTTGAAAGGGAGCGTCTTAGATTCGAGCAAGAAAGGCTAGTCGCAATCAAGCTGTACACTGATATGGGACTGAGTGAAAAAGTCGCTCTGGGTCTTTACGGACACGGTATCTTCTTAGCTTCTCAGGTTGTTATTGCAACTGATAATGAACTGCGCATGGCAGGCGTCCCTGCAACGAAAATTGCGAAATTCAGAGAAAAAGCTGCAGTGGCTACAGAGGTTGAATTACAGGAACCTATTCCTTCAAAAGGTATTGCTGTAGACGATAAAGGTGAAACGGATAAAGGGACGGTCAAGAAAGTCAATAAGTATCGCAGACAGGCAACCAAATTGGGAGAGAAGCTACCTGAGAGATATACTGAGGAGATAGCACGCCAAGCCGAGACTGAAAAACTTAACAAGAAAGCGATTGAGAATTTGGTTAAAGAATTCAAAAATCTTGACGATAATGAAACAAAAATGAAACAGATGATTGCAAAGAAAGGCAGTAACCTGCCTCAAGGAATAGTGCGGCGCATTACAGAAAAATGCATAGCTCATGGAATGAAGGCAAAACAAATCGAAAAGATTGTGCATGGGGCAATAGAACAGTATACTCGTAATCAGATCGATGCGACCGAAGCTGTGGGTGTGATTGCTGCACAATCCATTGGGGAACCAGGGACGCAAATGACTATGCGTACTTTCCACTACGCCGGGGTTGCAGAAATGAATGTTACTCTAGGGCTGCCACGACTCATAGAAGTCGTGGATGCGAGAAGAGTGCCAAAGACTCCGATAATGGAAATCTATCTAGAACCAGATATATCATCCCGGAAAAATAAGGCTCTTGAAATTGCTTCGATAATTGAGGCGAAAGCGGTTTCTCAATTAGCTAGAATAAGCACAGATATCACTAATTTGAGGGTACTGATTGAACCCGATGCCAAGGTCCTCAAAGCTCGGGGGATCCCCATTGCGGAATTAGCTTCCCGAATCAAGAAAAAAGGACGGCTTAAACACAAAATGACCGTGGAAGCAGGCGTCATCGTACTTGAGGAAGAAAATGTATCTTTCAAGAAGCTCTACCTGCTCGAAGATAAGGTCAGCCATCTCATGGTAGATGGTATTGGTAATATCAAGAGAGCCATTGTAAGAAAG
>DQOP01000015.1 GCA_015658585.1 Candidatus Poseidoniales archaeon
CTAGCAAAATATCTAAAGATAAGAGAACCACAGAAATTGTACAAGGCTACAGCCCACATCCCTATGGCTGGAGGTAAGAGGCTTCGACCTGTAATAGCCTTGATAACCTGCGAGATGGTAGGAGGGAACTCGAATAATGCCATACCCTTTGCTGCTGCCTTGGAAGCAATACACAACTTTACTCTAGTACATGATGATGTAATGGATGATGACGATCTGAGACATGGAGTAGCTGCATGTCACACTATTTACGGGCTTTCAACAGCCATACTTGCAGGAGACACACTTTTCTCATACGCATTTGAAATGATAACAGACTGTGAAATTAGCAATGATATCAAATCCGACCTAGTCCAGAATGTAGCATATACTGTGAGGAAAATTGCTGAAGGGCAGCAGATGGATATTAATTTTGAACAAGAAGAAACCGTTAGTCCAGAAGATTATATGGAAATGATTAGGCTCAAGACCTCAATACTTTTTGGTGCAGCTGCATATGGTGGTGCACGTATTGGTGGTTCTGGTGAGAAGCAAGCACGTGAATTAGAGAAAATGGCGACCAATGTCGGACTTGGATTCCAGATCTGGGATGATTACCTTGACGCCACGGCCTCAGAACAGGTACTAGGTAAGCCATCCGGATCTGATATTAGACAGGGGAAGAAAACTCTACTAGTTATCGAAGCATTGAATCGGGCCTCGGGAGATGATCGGAAAAGGCTACTCGATATTCTTGATAATAAAGACAACAGTGATAGCGATGTACAGGAAGCAGTGCAAATAATGGAAAAATGTGGAGCGTTGGAAGCATGCCACTCACTAGCGAATGGATATCTAGAAGGAGTACGCGACACATTAGCGAAATACCCTGACGGTGAAGCAAGGCAACTTTTCGAATCACTACTCGAATACATGGTCACACGGGGACACTAACCTAATCACGTAAATACAGGTCACAGATAGGTATAAGATGGGAGATTCTGAAGGATCTTGGACGTCGAGTGCAATTAATGAAGAACTGCGTAAAAAACTAAAAAATAGCAAGTCTATGCAAGTGCCCGGTCTTGCATCCCAGGCCTGTATTGCAACCAATATGCCTCCAAAAACAAATATCTCTTTCGATGGAGATGCGGGGGACAATCTGGCTGGATTGAATAACGGAAGCAGCATTGTGTTGAACGGAAACGCAGGCAGATTTGTTGGTAACGGGATGAGGAAAGGTGTGGTCATAGTTAATGGAAACTGTGAGGAAGGAGTAGGTCACTGTTCATCCGGAGGGACTATAGTCATACAAGGATCAGTTGAGGGAAGCGCTGGACCCTCGATGAAAGGAGGGGATCTGATAATATCTGGAAGTGTGGGGGGAGATATCGCGACATGCATGAGTGGAGGGACCATTATTGTCTGTGGCGACGTGGCAGGTTATGTAGGGAGGATAATGACTGGAGGGAGGGTTTTCCTAGCAGGGGAATTTGAGGATAATGAGCAATTGGACGTCAAAAATTCATCACCCAGCGACCTGAAAGTTATCAAAAAGACACTGCAAGAATATGGGGTTGATCCTGAAGGCCTAAATTTCAAAACCGTTAACAGCAAACTACACAAACCGAAAACTTCCAGAAAAGCTGTCTACAATTCAATTCCAGAAACCCTGATGTTAGTGCCAGCAGTACTCAGTAGAAGACCAAGAACACCGGCTCTGGATAATCTTGAATTGTCGATATCTATTGGGAATAACAAGGTGGAGCCATTGAATCTCACGATACCTCTGCTTTGGAAAGGGGCAAACGCTCCAGTCTATGCTGTGTGGCCCCTGAATGGAAAATCACCAGAAAACCTAGATTCGGCGAATATGGCGATAATTGATCTTACAGCAACGGAGATCAACCGAAGATTGGATATGAAACGACCAGCGGATTTAGCCTTTGTAATCGAGTTAATTAGGCAGGCAACGTCAAAGAGAATACCCATAATGGTCAGGCTTCCGGCCGGAGACATCAGTAACGATCTTTCCGTAGTGTCAAAATCTGGTGCTGACGGAGTTATACTAGTTGGTGGTGAAATTCCAATCGAGGCTGTAATAACTGCCGCCAGAGGCTACAAGAACAGTATGACTATTTTGACTGCTTGTCAGGAACTAAATTGCAGGAATGCTACAAAAATGATAGCTTTGGGTTCATCGGGTATCTTTCTGGAAAAAGAATGTCAAAACCAGGAATTGAATAATTTTGCGACGGAATTAGCTGAAACTGTTGGCTCTCTGGGAATCGGAAAAATATCGGATTTGGGTCCGGAAAACCTAAGGGCAAGCAATCAGGAAACTGCAGCCATGACGGGAGTTCCGTTGGCTGGCTATGATTCGGTTTTGCCAATGTGGAGGCATTGAATGGTGCGGGGGGAGGGATTCGAACCCTCGTACCACTAAGGACTAGACTCTGAATCTAGCGCAATTGGCCAGACTATGCGACCCCCGCTTAGGACTTACTTCATCTGAGATGAACGTATATAAGACCAGCTTGAAACCGAGGTCAAAATAGCGGAAACTATCATCTCTCTGCTGTAATCAGCCCAACTCAGAGCTATAATAACCAATGATGCCAGACCAATGATACCAGCATAGAATTTAGCCTTGTCTGGATCCTCTGTGAAATAGGTATGTTTTTTACCAGACATGAAAAACCACATAGTGACATACACCATAGCTGAGATCAATATCGCAGTAGTAAGTGCGCCATAACCACACACGGAAACGTTCCCTGAACACATCCGTCCATCGCTAAGAATTGGAATATTCACATAACCCATCCAGATGACTAACAAAAGATAAACCACAAGCAGGGTATAGCCCGCTCCAGCGATAAGGTACAACCATCCTCGTAGAGACTCTCCCTCTCTCCACCCATATCCATCTCCATCTCCGTCCCAATTCATGGAAGACGACGATTCAGAGCTCTGATAACCAGAGTCAGACTCCCTTCTGATCTCATCTTCTGAGGATTCTTCTTCTGTCTCTTGTCCTGGCAAGGTTCCATCTATATCCGGGCCGTTCATTCTTCCTCTTTCAGTGGTACTATATTATGTCCCTTAAAATCAAATGCTACGGATCTTCTAACTAAACCTTTCAAGGTTAATAAACTAACATTCAACTCTTTAGAGACATCGTTAGCAAATATACCGTCCGAACCAATCATTTCAACAATCTTCGATTCAATATCATTGAATTCTTTCTCGGACATTAATACAACTGTCAGAAGCTCCTGGGCTTCATCAAAAGTTAATGATGTGGAAATCTGGAATGCATTGTAGAAAGTCCGATAACTCTTTTCTGGGCGTCCAGTTTTATCATTGACCTCCCATCTAGATTCTACAAGTTTGAACTTCTCAAAATAGGTTATAGCACCGTGGGCGCCCTTACCATATTTCTCTACGAGGGCACTAATCATAGTCCATCCTTCGGATAATGTGGTCATCACATTACGTCTTTCTTCAGAATCTACTGATCGGAAAAGTGCCACCAGCTCGGCTGGGTCATTAATGAGTTTTACGCGTTTCATCTTTGTTATGGCTCCATAGCCAACAACCCTATAAAATAACCGTATACTCCTTTCATTAAAGCTCGATTTCTCCTTCTAATCCACATTCGGGACACTGAATTTGCTGGGCTCCAGAAATATTTGGTATATCCATCCTAGCCGAACATTCTGGACATTCAATCGTCATGGTCTCTGTTACAGTCTTCCGCCCTACAACCTTTCTCTCCCTCACTGGAGAAACGTCGGGAACAAGGGATTCCATGTACGCTGCTCCTGTAACTGGGGCAGCCTTAGGTGGAACATATGGAATATAATCATC
>DQOP01000012.1 GCA_015658585.1 Candidatus Poseidoniales archaeon
ATTCCAAACAGTATGACTGGTGTCGAGTTCCTGATAGAGATGGGGCTGGTAACTGGCATGAGTCTGCAAAGCGCCACGCAGAGAACTCATGAGATCCTAGGACATCTCATGATGGGGGAGGAAAAATACAGGAAAATTGAGGAATATTCCGGAGGAATGAGGCAGAAAATAAAGCTGGCTCAGGGACTGATTCACGGTCCTGAGGTTATCTTCCTGGATGAACCAACCACTGGTCTGGACCCGAAAGCCCGGCAGGAAATGCTGGAAACGATAAACGGGCTGACGGAGGTCAGTGGTACCAATGTCCTACTCAGTACACACATTTTGCAAGATGTGGAAACTGTGTGCGATCATGTGATTATTATCAATAATGGCAAGTTGCAGATGCAGGAGAACGTAAAGAAACTGATGCAAAGACAAACTGACGTTATCCAAGTCAGAATTGGGGGGTCAACTGAAGATTTTGTAAAGCAGCTAAAGAAAAGTGGAATCACTGCAACCTCGGGTGGTAGGGGATTGCATGTTCCATACGTAAATGACAAGACATTCGAACAAATAGTCGATTCAGCTGTCAAAAGCAATTGCCAACTTTATGAGATGGAAAGGGCCACTATCACCATGGACAATATATATCTGGAGGTCGTGGATTGAAGGAAAAGGCGCAAGTTAGTGAAAGATTCAGGGAGTTCAAGGCAGAACTCACAAGTCGACCGTCAATAGTCTTGGGAATGGGATTGAGAGGATTCCTAAGGCTGTTAAGTCTAAAGAATCCGTGGACCCTCGCGCTTGTAGCCCTAATCTGGCTCTGGACTCTTGGCTTCTATGTCCTATTATCCACAGGTGATTATCCATGCGAGAATCTGGAGTTCTGGGATTCATCAGAAGACTTCAAACGTTGTCAACCCTTAGTCTACTATAACGATTTAGGACTTGGAGGGCTCAGACTTTTCCTAGTAACTCTGGCTGCAATTTCTAGTAGTGGACTAATTGCTAACGATATGACTGATCAGTCATTACACCTTTACCTTTCTCGACCAATTAGCAGACTGGATTATCTAATTGCCAGATTCATTCCCGTTTTTCTGCTGCTAATGTGTGTAACCGCTTTACCGAATCTAATTGTATACGTAAATCAATGGGGAGAAGCAGGACTAGAATTCGACTGGGTCAAGAACCACAAATGGTTGCTGCTTGATATACTAATTCTAGGTTCCTTCTATTCGGCCTCGTACTCAATAATCGGTCTAACGTTCTCTACTGCAATAAACAGGGAGTCTTGGGCAGCCGGGGCATTTTTCCTATTTGTGTACGGATCTGCAATAATAATCGAGATTTTTTACTTGATAATGCTTGAATCTGGGGTTGGTGATGACCGGATATTGTTGTTATCTGTAATCCATTTATTGGATATAATTGGTTTCTACATCTTTAACACTCAGCCTTTCTTTACGGCATTTGGAATTCAAGGAATTGATATTGCGGATATTGAAGTATTTGGTGTGTTCATTCTGATAATTGGATCCTGTGGAATATTTGTCAATTGGATGATATCACAGATGGAGGCAAACAAATGAGTGAGATAATCCTGAATCAAGTCACCAAGAACTATGGTAAAGTTCAGGGCATATCCGAAATCTCGATCAATGTAGATCCTGGCCTGACCGGTATCCTAGGGCCAAATGGTGCCGGTAAGTCGACCATGATGAAAATGATTCTGGGTCTAGCAAGGCCATCCATGGGCGTTGTGACCGTGATGGGAAAAGATCCCTTTACGGACTGGGAGCAAAGGAATAAAATTGGATTTGTACCCGAATTTGACTGCTTCTACGAACATATGTCTGGTCTGGATTATGTTTCCTACTTCTTGAGAATGCACAACTATGAAAAACAAGAAGCTGAGAAGATGGCCAGAGCCTCACTTTCTGAATTAGGTCTGGAAGATTCTATGGAACGTAAAATAAGGACCTATTCCAAGGGAATGCGACAGAAGACCAAGGTTGCAAGGGCTACAGTGTTTGACCCTGAGATCCTGATTATGGACGAACCATTTCAGGGCACAGATCCAAGCACTAGACATCTCCTCATGAATAAAATGAAGGAATGGTCGGAGAAAGGTAAGACCATTATGATCTCAAGCCATATACTGCATGATGTAGAGAATCTTACCGATAGAATCATATTGATCAATAATGGCAGGATGCTCGCCTCGGGAGACAGGCACGAGATTCGAAAATTAATGGACCATATCCCAAGACAGGTCAAGGTTTCACCAATCGATAAGACAAATCTTAGAATTCTAGCCAAAAGAATGCTGGATGAAGAGTGGGTAAGGGCTGCCAGAGTAGATGAAGAACAGGGAGAGATACTGCTTGAAACAGACAGGGCCGAGACATTTTACCTGGAACTTCCCAAGATTCTGCAGAAAGAGAAGATAGCTGTAACAAAAATCAATTCTGACGATGATTCACTGGATTCGCTTTATGACAAGATAGTAGGAGGATCACAATGGAAATAAGCAATGTATTTAATCGCTCGAAGAATCTCTTCCCCCCCATCCTGAAAGACTGTAGTCAACGTCTTCTGGTAAACCCATTGACTTGGGTCCTTGTCGTAATTATGCTACTACCATGTTTTCTGGGCTTGTGGTACTACTATGAATTCTCTGATGAAAGGCAATTCGAGGAAGCAGATGGCGAGAAAGTGTACTATGGAGATGATGGGGGCTTGCTGCATGTTGAACTGAGAGAAGCGTTCCTAAATTTGTCAAGCTTATTCATTGTCAAATTTATTGGTGTATTGCTGGCCATAATGTTCAGCTCAGAGTTGATTAACGAAGAATTCAATCGGAAGACCATGCAAATATTGCGTACCACACCCCTAATGTCTCTGGAAATCATTTTTTACAGATACGTTACAGGAGTTCTATGCATGTTTGGCATACTAGCCTCATCAAGTATAATCATGTACTTCATCATAATGCTGAGTTCGGGGGTCCATGGAATAATCGAGGAACTGGAGATTCTCTGGCTGGTCATCAAAATAGTTTTGTTCGAATCTATCGCATATTTGGGAATATTTTGCTTGATAAGTGCCTACTTTGAACGACCTTTCCTCCTAGGAATAGTGTATTGGATCATATGGGAAATGATAGTCTCAGGAACCCAATATCAGCAAATAACTGTTTCGCACTACTTGGAATCCATCCTATTTGATGGCCTAAAGAATATAGGGTGGAGCGTCACTGCCGAGGATTATGGGTTGACCAAAATAGTGAACGATGAGGTTGTAAACATAGCTACAGAGCCAACAATAGCTATGTTAGTGATGATTGGAATTGGACTAGGAACTGTGGTATGGGGTGCTCGAGGACTGGCCAATCGCCAATTCTAAAGTTTTATTAAAAGGACAAAATA
>DQOP01000120.1 GCA_015658585.1 Candidatus Poseidoniales archaeon
AGGCACCAGACCCGGCCTCAAGATAAATATACTTCATTCCCAAATATTGTCCCGCAAGAGCATGAGAAACAACCAAATCAGAATCGTCCCGAGGAAGTGGTTGGACCTGACCAACACGGCCTGCTGCCATACCTGGTGCAATAACCAGATATGCCATAGAAAGGGGCTCTAAACCAGTCTGTTGAACCCAACGTGCGCTGGCAATCTGTTCTCCAACCAGAAATTGACGACTTGCACTGTTTAAAAGGGACATAAAGAAAATTGCATCGGCCCTTCCAGACACGGACGAAGCATGAGTTGGGAACAAAATCACAGGTAAGTGTGTTATCTCCTTTATGGCGTCAACTGCTGAATCAACCTTTTCCAAACTCAAGTCTGTTGAACCACCAACCATGAAACCATCGGTTCCAGCATATGCAGTCTGGGTTGCTAATTCAACTAACTCATCGGCCCCCATCTTACCTGGATCCAACAATGTGAAATGAAGAGGCCTCTCTTCTCGGCGTTTGATTACATAGGCATGAACGTTCAAGAACAGGCTAGTCAGATAAGACCATAAAAGACCAACGGAGAGTCAAAAAATAAAGGAAAAAAATTAATCCCACTCCATATCAAAATCAATTTGCTCTTCCTCTTCCTCTTGAACAACAGCGGATTGAACCACTGGTGTTTCTGTAGACTCAGCCACAGTTTCTGCTACTACTGGAACTGCCTCTGCTACTACTGGAGCTTCGACTGGTTCTGCACTTGGAATAACTGCCTGAGACATAACTGCTGCAATTTTTGATGACGGAAGTGAATCTATTCGCAAGCCAGGTAAATATTTAGGCTCAGATTCGGGTGTTATCTCCGAACGAAGGCGCAATACCGTATCCTTATCGACCTGTACATAGGAATCTGAATAATCTCCGCCTCCGACGGCTACAGGATAAGCAATGAAGTCACGTCTTCTCCTAGCTGCCCTGATAGGCCTTGGCGGCAACTTAATTTGTGGCCTGGGTTGTTCTTCAGGTATCTCAGTTAGGCCCAGAGAAGAAGGGAGAGCCGTATAGAACTGGGGATCTGATGTCTGCACCTCTGTTTTGCTCTTCACTCCGCGTTTACGTGGCCTGGGTTTAGATTGGCCTATTGTCATAAGATAGAATATTACAACTAAGGTTAACATACAAATAACTGCGCCGATTGTCGGGTCCAATCCTGCAGCAATCAAAAAAATAACGACCACTACTACAGCCACGGCCACTAAAGATAACCTCAATATTTTTTTGTCACCTTTAGAACGACGCTTTTTCGAACGCTTCCTAGGACGGCGTTTTTGACCTAGATTTGGACCATTTGCCATAATCATATCTCTGAGTTGACAATGTAGACGGCGTATAAGCTTTACTTGTGAAAAGACTTTTTGTATTGTTGACCTGCACAATTATAATGCCGCTACTTTCTGTTCATAAAAACTGCGCGGAATTTATCCAAAAGACAGGCTGCATGCACAGTTAATAATGAAGGTGGCTATGCATGAAACCGTAATACCGATGATTAAAGTCAAAATGGGCGATGGTAAGGTCCACACATATGAGGTGGGAATCACTGCGGAAGACGTTATCTCAAACATTCTCGGACGCAAACATGGGGCTGTGGCAGCACTCGTTGACGAAATCGAACGCGACTTCTCACATGTCCTCAAAACAGACTGTAGCATCGAACCCATCTTGGGAGCATCAGATGCTGGACTGTACATCCTGCGCCATTCCTGCGCCCATCTGTTAGCCCAGGCTGTTACGGAAATGTTCCCGGATGCAAAACCAACAATTGGTCCACCAATCGAACATGGATTCTATTACGATTTTTACATGGAACCGATTAGTGAGGACGAACTTCCAAAAATAGAAAAATGCATGAAAAAGCTGGCGAAGCAGAATCTAAAAATCGAACGCGAAGAACATGGGAACGCGAAACTCCGTAAGATGTTCTCGCAAAATCAATTCAAAACCGAGATTATGGATGATAAGATTGGGCATGATGTTGGTTCATCAGCTTATAGACAAGGGAATTTCGTAGATCTCTGTCGCGGACCTCATGTTTCTAGCACTTCACAATTACGCTGGTTCAAACTTACCAGTACAAGCCAAGCGTATTGGCGAGGTGACGCAAAGAGAGAGCCTCTGACGCGCATCTATGGACTATGCTACGCAACAAAAGAGGATCTTAAGAAGCGTGAAAAGCAGATAGAAGAAGCCGCACTCCGTGATCACAAGAAAATTGGAAAGGAAATGGACCTTTACATGATCAACGAACTTATAGGTAAAGGATTACCAGTCTGGTTGCCTAACGGAGAACTTCTAAAATCCGAGATTGAAAAATTTGCGGTTGAAACGGAAAAAGCTTATGGTTACGAAAGAGTTACCACACCCGTTCTAGGCAAACAAGAACTTTTCGAAACTAGCGGCCATCTACCACACTATGCCGATTCGATGTATCCCCCTATAGAAATGGATGATGGAACTTACTATCTTAAAGCAATGAATTGTCCTATGCACCACTTAATTTATCGTAACAAGAAACGGTCATATCGAGAACTACCACTGAGAATTGCAGAGTATGGTACTGTCTATCGTAACGAATTATCTGGTACCTTAACCGGACTTCTGCGTGTGAGAATGTTGTCCATGAACGATGCACATATCTATTGTACGCTTGATCAGGTAGCACAGGAATTTGCAGACAATATTAGAATGGTTCGGGACTACTATGCAACCTTTGGTTTTGAAGACTATAAATTTCGGTTATCGCTTTGGGATTCAGAAAATACTGACAAATACATTGGGCTGCCTGAAAATTGGGAAATTACCCAAAATCACCTAAGACAAATTCTTGATGACTTGGAAGTACCGTATGAGGAAGGAGAGGGCGAAGCTGCATTCTACGGACCAAAAGTTGATGTCCAGTTTACCACCTTGCTGGGTCGTGAGGAGTCTATGTCAACAATCCAGCTTGACTTTGCCGCAAAAGAACGCTTTGACCTGACTTTTATAGACGAAACAGGGGGCGAAAACAGCAATCTTTTTGTTATACACCGAGCACCCCTATCAACCCACGAAAGATTTATAGCTTTTCTAACTGAACATTGGGCTGGAAATTTCCCAACCTGGCTTTCACCAATCCAAGCCCAGGTCATCACCATCTCCGAGAAACAAAATGAATATGGGGGTAAAGTAGCAGAAACGCTGGAGAAGGCTGGTGTAAGAACCAAGACCGACTTTTCTGATAATACCATAGGAAAAAAGATTCGTGTGCATCGTAAAATGAGACCGGCTTACATGCTAATTATAGGTGAAGAAGAGTCGAAGAAGAAAACGGTGGCTATTAGAAATCGTGCTGGAAAGCAACGGAATGATGTTGCACTGAATGACTTCGTCAAGGAAATACTTGAAGAAATCAAAAATCGGAGTGCGGAACTGAATATAGTTCTCTCCTAAATATTAACAAAAAAGAAAAAATACCTCTGACGCTTATGGCGCAGAGGGAGGGATTTGAACCCCCGAGGGAAATTCCCACCGGCTTTCAAGGCCGGCGCTATACCGGGCTAAGCGACCTCTGCCCTAAAAAGAAGAAGGCCCAAGCTAAGTGCCT
>DQOP01000021.1 GCA_015658585.1 Candidatus Poseidoniales archaeon
GTGCAATTTTGGTAAGCATTAAAGGCGATTAAGGCAAGCTGGGCGTGTTTGAACTGGGAGCGGTAGGTGATTAACCCTCACCCAAAGGGATAGGATTTAAGCAAGAGCCCCGCAGTAGCGGGGGTTTTTGTTTATGGGATGATGTGTAGATTATTGTGATGCAGTCAGAATTTTTGCAAAATAACATCAAGATTGTACATTATAACACGCGAGTTCCACTGATCTACCACAGCCAATCTCTTGGACCCGTCTTGCAAAACAGTTGCAGAGATACCATCCGGGGACGCCAGTTCATTCTTATGCCAGTTATTTTTCAAGTGAGGCAGAGCTTCTCCGGCAATGATGGTCTGCTCATTATAGTTTATCCCCTCAATGACACAGTCTGAATGATCATCACAGTAATAGTAAGCCCGTTTTCCCAGAAAACCCCTGCACTCTCCGGAATTCATGTCAAAGAAGTAGATTCGTCCCGCTTTTTCATCCACCGCTATTAGATGCTCACCAAATACAGAGAGTCCTTCCACTGAATCATTGAAATACCCACCTGTTATGGATTCATTCTCTATGGTTACACCGAATAGTCTGTCCAGAAAGCGACTGCTCTCCAGATCGAAGGCGGCAATGTATCTTTTCTTGGTCATGTTGCCAAACTGTCCTGGATAAGGTTTCTCTTCAGCAATGTAGAGGGTAGTCTGGTCTTCACTAATGGTCATCCCCTCGCTCTTGCGCATAACTTTCGTTATTTCCTGTGTTTGAGCAAAACTCCGATCGTATTCGTAGGTAATACGTCCCTCTTTCTCAAATTTCTTAAACTTTCTGAACCCAAAGTTCCTCTTCTCACCAGTCTTGAACACTGTCTTGGCCATATCGATGACATACAAGTCACCATTTGCTGCGGCAATTAACCCCTGAGGTTTTATGAGACCGCCATCATTCTCCGGTTGATAATACTCCTCAGCAGAAACTGTAATGGGCCTACCAATGAATTGATCAAGAGTAAGATCAGGTCTAAATCTAGCGATCCGTCCCACACCTTCAAGGGTAACATATATATACCCCTCACTGTCTTTTGCAACACCTGTGGGGATGATCTCACTTTCTTCCAACCCCAGATCTTCGGCCGTTATGGATCGAATCAATTCACCAGCTGGTGAAAAATGCTGTATCCGATTGTTGTCCACATCACTCACGATCATGGAGCCATCTGCTAGTAGTTCTACATCATCCGGCTGTGCCAGTTGATCTGGACCCCTGCCGTAACCATCCTGGGGATAGGGAACAATGCCCAACGGTTCTATTTCAGCAGTTAAATCCATTAAGGGAGAGCTACCAGAATAGTCTTGCGAGAATAAAATAGAATAAAACAGAGCTACAACAAAGAAGAGGATAGACTTCCTATTTAACAATAGTATTCCTCTACATGGTAGTGTACAACCAATTTTCTTTCACAATAGTTGTATCAGGGCCGACCGAGGCCGGCCCTGATACATATTGCTAACAATTATAAATAACTACTTACTCTCTGGCCCACTGGGCAGTAAACATAGTAATACTGCCTTCACGCTCATTGGCTGAGAATGCAATACCATTTGTCGGATGCATGCCCAGACCTTCAGAACCGATTGTACTCTTTTCCATGCCGTTGTCTTCCTCCCAGGCAATTCCTGCCGGAGCGATTGAATCATAAACAGGATTCGCAGGGTCTGTCACATCATAGACCATCACAGCGTGTGCTTCCTGCATGGCAAAAACAGCATAGAGCTTGCCATCCTGCTCTACCAATGAACACTCTTCGGGTTCTGTACGCTTTTTGTAAGATCGATCATCCCGTTGCCATCCATCCGCCAGGTCAGCCTCCATAATATAAGGATTGCCGTACATAGCACCATCAGGCAGGCTCATCATCTGGAATGTGCCGTTGCGCTCCATTGAGATCAACGCCATTGTTCCATCTGGTGAGATATACAGGCCATCAGGTTCTCCTTCTACAGATTCACCGTCGTCACTTGTACCGCCATCATTTGGCAAATCTACCACGGTGTAACTGCTAATGGTATCGGAAGTTACATCAGACACATTAAAGATCAGGATCTGGCTTGTCTCCTGAATAGAAACAATAACCGTACCATCTGAAGATGTTTCGCAATGCTCCGGTTCAGATTCATCATCCCAAGCCACAGGAAAATCGAGAAGCAAACTTGCGCTAGCTACTCCGCTGGTCAGATCAATGATGGATACGCTGCCGCCCCACCTGTCTTCAGGCTTGCAAGGCCGATCCTCACGATCGTCTTCACAGGCTACAATCAGGTAGGAACCGTCTTTTGTAAAAGCGGTACCATCTGGATTATAACCTACTGTAACTTCGCTTACGATAGTCCCTGTAGATAATTCCACAAACATGATTTTACCTAAGGCACAGTCCGTTTCAGCTACGCAGACCGCCACATAGTTTTCGCCGCCTATCTGTGGCGACACATCAAGTGAAGTCATCTCTGCCGTGGCAGAATTAGGGTCAAGATCGTAGTCAGCCGAAAATGCAAAGCTGGTTGGCGTGTAGTCAATTACGGTCAGACGGTTAACTGCCGAAGAGACGAATACAGCTTGATTATCCGAACCAGGTACTGTGCGGACTATCTCGGCGTTTGCATCTTCACCAGCACTGAGTGACATGACAGCCTGTATGTCAAAACTGTCGTACGTAATTACAACATCCTCATCATCAGCAGCAGTAGTAGCATCTTCCTCACATCCTACATAGAACACCAATCCAGAGATCAGCAGCAGTGATGTAAAGATTTTGAATAACTTATCCATTGTTATCTCCTCCTTTATTGTAAGAGTCTTGTATTATTCTCGTTTTTCGTTTGATCCATAAGCCAGAATTGTCACAGCTTAAGTTCTTACCATTCAATCCTATCAAAATTCGTACCTAACTTGAATTAAAAATTGATCATCTTTGACAAATTTATCTTCAGGATTACTCCCACCCGTTACTTCATCCAGAATATAGTATTCACACTTGATTAACACAAATTCATTAAAAGGCGCTAGAATTGCAATAGTAGTCATGGTTCTGTCCCACGTTTCTGGATCCGCCAACTGAGGTGGATGTCTTTCCATATTTAGTTTTCCATAACGGATTACAGGTTCTATATATTGGACTGGAAGAAACTTA
>DQOP01000146.1 GCA_015658585.1 Candidatus Poseidoniales archaeon
AACATTAGTTATTTGAACCCGGAGATTACAATATACCCATGGGTGAAGAGTCAATCACTTTGAAAGTCGCCGAGGCACTTCAGGATGAAGTCGGCTATGGAAGAGGTCGACTGGACACAGTGACCAGGAACGAACTTGGATTGTCCATTGGTGATATTGTAGAGATACACGGAAGAAGAAGGGATCCGACTGTCGCAATCGTCTGGCGTGCCAGAACCGAGGACGAAGGTAAAGGAATCGTCAGGGTTGATGGACTCATCAGAAACAATGCCAAGATCAATCTGGGAGACAAAGTGGCAGTCAAAAAGGCTCAGGTCAAACCAGCCAAAAAAGTAGTATTGGCCCCAATGATGGACCAATCAGGGAGAGTTCAATTCGGTCCCGGTATAGAGGAAGTTATCCTTAGGGGCCTGAATCGAAGACCCCTGACCAAAGGTGATGTGGTAATCGTACCTGGTCTGACGCTAATGGGTGGACGTTTACCATTTGCAGTTACAGTGGTACAACCTAAAGGTATTATCCAGATTCAGGCGGATACAGTCATTCAAGTCCATGAAGATCCAGAGAAAGAGGAAGATCTAACCGCAACGGGGGTTGCCTACGAGGATATTGGAGGACTCAAAGAGGAAATCAAGAAAGTCCGCGAAATGATCGAATTACCACTCAAACATCCAGAACTTTTCGATGCTCTGGGGATAGACCCTCCTAAAGGGGTTTTGCTGTATGGACCACCTGGGACTGGAAAAACATTACTTGCCAAGGCAGTTGCAAATGAGTCCGGGGCCAACTTCCTTTCAATCCAGGGTCCTGAGATAATGAACAAGTATTATGGCGAATCCGAGGCCCATTTAAGACAGATATTCGAGGAAGCCGAAACAAACTCTCCATCTATTATTTTCATAGATGAGCTGGATTCAATCGCTTCCAAACGTGACGAGACTCAAGGCGAAGTTGAAAGACGGGTGGTTGCCCAGCTTCTTACCCTGATGGATGGTTTGCAGGGCCGGGGCCAGGTGATTGTAATTGCAGCCACTAACAGGCCTGATGCTATTGACCAAGCCCTTCGAAGGCCAGGTAGATTCGACCGTGAAATCGAAATTGGGATTCCTGACCGGGATGGGAGAAAAGAGGTCCTGCAAGTTCACACTAGAGGAATGCCTATTTCCAGAGACAAGGATGGGCATTGGAAAAAAATAGATCACTTTGCAGAGATAACCCATGGATTTGTGGGTGCGGACTTGGCAGCCTTAGCTAGAGAAGCGGCGATGAGCGCTCTCAGAAGATACTTGCCTGAGATTGATCTGGACGAACCGATTCCACCTAAATTACTGCAAGAAATGAAAGTTACCAATGATGATTTCAAGGAGGCCCTGAAAGACGTGGAACCATCGGCTCTTAGGGAGATCATGGTTGAAATTCCAAAAGTGAAATGGGATGAGGTAGGTGGACTAGAAGACGTCAAACAGCAACTCAAGGAGACCGTAGAATGGCCCCTGACAAACCCTGAGGGATTCGAGAGATTAGGAATTAAACCTCCACGTGGATTGCTTCTTTATGGCCCTCCGGGAAACGGAAAGACCTTGATCGCAAAGGCCATTGCCACAGAATCAGCTGCCAATTTCATCGCAATCAAAGGACCAGAGGTTATGTCCAAATGGGTTGGTGAATCCGAAAAGAAACTTAGGGAAGTATTCAGAAAGGCAAAGCAGGTTTCACCCTGTATAGTCTTCTTGGATGAATTGGATGCGTTGGCACCCACAAGGGGAACTGGAGGAGACAATAATGTATCTGATAGACTTGTGGACCAATTATTGACCAGTATGGACGGTCTTGAAAATATGGAAGGAGTGATAACCATTGGAGCGACTAACAGACCTGAGATCATAGATCAGGCTTTACTCAGGCCCGGGAGATTTGATAGAATGATACTGGTTGGTGAACCTGATGAGGATGCCCGAAAGAAAATCCTGAAGATACACACCAAATCAGTGCCTTTAAAGAATGTAAAACTAGGTGTTCTAGCCAAGAAAATGGTAGGATATACCGGGGCGGACATTGAAAGTGTCGTCAGAGAAGCTGCTATTCTGGCACTTCGAAAGGACCACAAAGCCAAGGAAGTAACAATGAAGCATTTCGAGGAGGCTCTCGAACTGGTTGTACCATCCATTACTGAGGATACCGTAAAATACTACGAAGAAATAGGCAAGAGACTGAGACGCTCACGAAGAGGCGAAAGGCGTAGTGAGACCGATCTCTATATGTAAAATGGAAATAAGACTATCGGATTTGAGGGATAAACAGGTAACTACCGTCTCGGGCGAGCGTTTAGGTCATATAACCAACGTCATCCTAGATTCTATGTCTGGGGAGCTAAAGACTCTGGTTATATCATCGGAAGGAGAAATACCTGAAGGTTATGAGGTCGATTCAGAGAATATGTTAAATATTCCTTTTGAAACGGTCCGCTCTGTCAAAGACATGGTGATGGTGAAAATTTGAATCTGGAAAATCTACCCGACCAAGAAAAAATAACTGCAGGGTTCTACTACTTCCTGATACCCTTGGCCTTGGCTTTTTGGATTGGCTGGGGAATAAAATTCGGAACATGGTGGGATATTGGACTATATGCAGTCCTAGTCGTAATGCTCGGCTTTGGTCTGATTGGTGGATTTGTCTACGGAAGAGCAAAATAGATTCGCTCCCATCAGTCTTATATAGTCGGTACTAAAATCTCGGAGAGCTTGTGTTGTTTTAATTATCTAGAACCAATACAAGAGGTGCAATAATGGATGTAATAACGATCTGGTTCGTGGCTTGGATTTTAGCTCTAGTTTTTGCCTTCTGGAAACTAAGATGGGTAGAAGCTCAAAGTCAGGGTAATGATGAAATAGCAAAAATTGCAGGTCATATCCGCAATGGAGCAATGGCTTTCCTAAACCGGGAATACAGGGTCTTGGGAATCTTTGTTGCGGTTGTCGCCGTACTACTTTTCTTGGCCTACAATAGTAAAGGTCAAGGAATAATCGCTCTAGCTTTCGTTTTGGGAGCCTTCTGCTCAGGATTAGCTGGTTTCATCGGAATGTGGGCAGCAACTGCGTCTAACAGTAGAACTACAAATGCTGCAAGAACAAGTCTCAATGATGCATTAATTGTAGCATTTTCCGGAGGATCTGTTATGGGAATGTGTGTTGCTGGTTTAGGTGTAATGGGACTTTCATTACTTTACATAGGTTTAGAAGGAAGCTTTAGTAATTTAGAAGATAGACTTTCGGTTATGGCTGGATTCTCTCTTGGTGCATCCTCTATCGCTCTTTTTGCAAGAGTGGGTGGTGGAATTTACACAAAAGCTGCAGATATTGGAGCTGATTTAGTTGGTAAAGTTGAAGCTGGAATTCCTGAAGATGACCCTCGTAATCCTGCTACAATAGCTGATTTAGTTGGAGATAATGTTGGAGACGTTGCTGGAATGGGTGCTGATTTATTCGAATCTTTTGTAGGAGTCATGATTGGAGTAATGGTTTTGGCAGCTGCCCAAGGTTCTGAAACCCTTGTTCAGTTACCATTGACATTAGCTGCTGCAGGTATTTTTGTTTCAATTATAGGAACCTTCCTTGTAAGGACTGAAGAAGGAGGAAATCCACAAACTGCTCTTAACAAAGGGCATTTTGGAGCGGCGTTCCTTATGCTGATTGTTTCTTATTTCGTTATAGATGAATTGAGTACAAATGGTGAGTTTGTGTGGGATGAAACTACTTCGTATACTGTAACGGACCTATTTCTGGCCACTGTTGTAGGTCTGGCTTCAGGAATCCTGATTGGATTATTTGCCGAGTATTACACTGCGGACGACAAGACCCCGGCAAGAGATATTGCCAAAGCTTCTGAAACAGGTGCAGCAACCAACATCATCTCCGGATTAGGTACTGGAATGATCTCAACTGCCTTACCCGTGATTACCATTGCCTTAGCTATGCTCTTCTCATATGAATTTGCTGGCTTGTATGGTATTGGTATTGCAGCCCTTGGAATGCTATCTACTATTGGCATCCAACTAGCTGTCGATGCCTATGGCCCTATCGCTGATAATGCCGGAGGCATTGCTGAGATGGCAGGGTTAGAACCAAAGGTCAGGGAAAGAACTGACAAACTGGATGCTGTAGGCAATACAACTGCGGCTATTGGTAAGGGTTTTGCAATTGGCTCAGCTGCCTTGACGGCATTGGTCCTTTTCGCAGCGTTTACTACAAAAGCTGGTATTGATACTATAAATTTGCTTGAACCAAGGGTATTGGCTGGACTATTCATTGGTGGTATGTTACCATTCGTATTTGCTGCTTTCTCTATGCGAGCGGTTGGAGACGCAGCATTCGAGATGATTGAAGAAGTGCGAAGGCAGTTCCGTGAAATAGAAGGGCTTTTAGAGGGAAAAGCTGATGCTGATTTTGCTAGATGTGTTGATATTTCAACTCAAGCGGCTATCAAGAAGATGGTAGCTCCAGGGATACTGGCCATCTTTACACCCGTTTTATTTGCAATTGTACTACCTGCAACAGGAATCGTTAGTGAGGGTGAAGGAATGCAAATGTTAGCAGGTGTTTTAGCAGGAGTAACTGTTTGTGGTGTTTTGATGGCTATCTTCATGGCCAATGCTGGAGGAGCCTGGGACAATGCCAAAAAGTACATCGAAGGAGGAGCTCATGGTGGTAAAGGTTCGGATGCTCACAAAGCAGCTGTCGTAGGCGATACTGTTGGAGATCCATTCAAGGATACCGCAGGACCTAGTCTCAATATTTTAATCAAATTGATGGCTGTAGTTAGTTTGGTACTAGCTGGTATTTGAGAAGTTCGTTTATAGAGGGTGCTACTGCGCAAAACAATGTACTACTTACATACTCGAAACGACATGGTT
>DQOP01000123.1 GCA_015658585.1 Candidatus Poseidoniales archaeon
CTTGAATTGGACTGGTTTCATATGATTTATTTTGAAATCACCTAGTTCACCACTTCCGTCATCATCCAGTCTCAGTGACTGTAGCCAGACGAGATTGCCTGCCAGACTAGCTGTTTCATTAGCTAATCCCATATTGTCCTGGTACAGCATCACGGAACTTCCATTGTAGTCTGAATGATCCCATATCCATACCGTGGCCTTTTCATTCTCAGTCACATTGGTAATTGCAAAAGTAAAGTTGAACCAGCTGTCAGTTATGAGTCTTAGATTACCATCAGCACTCACAATCTCGGCCGAACCCGGTAAATGTTCCAGCCTGACATATGAGTAAATTCCAGTTGCGAAACTGGTGAATGTGATATGTTCTATTATTTCCCCACCATCTTCCCCACCAGCATAGACTAGATTTCCGTTATCTACGTTGAAGGTAGTTTTGGTCGGAACATTACTGAGTGTGATGTTAGCCCAGTGAGAGGTCTCCCCTAGGTCATCAATTCCCTCGAAATAGATGCGGAATGGCTTTTCCCGTTCGGGTTTCATCGATAGTGAAATATTAGTGATTCCACTCCGCGAGTAGAAATCAATGTCACCGATATCAGTTACCCTAACACTAAAACTGTAATCCTGGTTCTTTAATGATACGGCAGACCGATTACTGGGGGAATTCGCATCCAGATACGCAGATTCATTGTAGATGGCAAAATAATCATCATTACTCCCATCATTCATTTCCAGATATCGGTCACTTGTCAGATAGACGAATAGATGATCAATGTAAGTCGGTTCGTTCTGTCTATTCCTGATCCTGGCAGCAACCTCACCGTCGCCCTCACCGATGGTCGATTGCAGTACGGCCTTTGGAATTGACCTCAGTAGATCCCCAATGTAAACGATTCTGCCTGCCAATCCCAGAAGAATGTCACTTATGAATCCCCCTACCAGATTGGAATTCAGATCCTCGCCATCGTTGTTGATAGGAATATTGGACCCCCCGGTCTCATCCAGTTTTAGGTTGCCTTCAAGGACCAGGCTTTCTGGCATGTTCTGAATTTCCAGACCTGTGAATAATCGATAGTCATGGTCCGACCAGGTAGCTCCTCTGCCATCCTCGGTATAGTATTCATAGTCTCCATATACGATCGAATCAACCGGTTCCGTGGCATGAAATTCCACAACGGTCCAATTTCTATCAGCGGTGGTTTCGTTCCTGACCTCCAGCCAGAATGCGGCATTCTGCATGTTGAGTTCGTCTAGGCATACCTCTTCTCCTGATTCTTCGATAGAACATACCGGGACCCCGGTAATATCAGCGACTATGTGTGAAAGGAACGCGTCCTCCCCTTCATCGGGATGAAGATTGTATTCGTAATACTGGAACACCAGGTTGAACTTCTTGTTGGTTTCGCTTGGCGAAGTTGTTTCTGAGGGACGTGCGTAAACTTCCACGGCATCCCTTTGAACGTTGTTCTGTAGGGTCTCCGAGACTATTCTTACACTGATCTTCCTAGGTATCTTACCACGTGGGTTGTCGAGACCGACTTTGATAAATGTTATCTCCTCTAGGGCGTCACCCGGATTCTCCGTGGTCCCACTGCTCCAGTTATACTTCAGATACCCTATGGTTACATCCATAGAGTCTATTCCGTTGTTGTCCGGTTCCTCAGTCTTGTTGTTCATCTCGACTGTTATTTCATATGGTGCATTAACGTAATCAACATCTCCAGGATTCAATCCAATCCCTCCACCCCCGTCAGGTCCAATGGTAAAGATGAATTCTTCAATAATTATGGTCAGATTGTAGGTATCGGGGATTTCATTTGCAGGAAATTGGGTGTTTACTCCCCAGATATAGGTCTGGTCTCCCGAATCGTTCTCAGTTTCCTGAGTGTAGGTTATTCCACGTACAATAGCTACGTCGAGAGTCTGATTCAGATCCTCATCCAGTTCCTCGAATTCAAATGATATGCCCACATTGGCCTCTATACCTACATCACCATCTAGGGGATTGATGTCAGTGTCATCATTGAAGAAATCGTTGACCACAGGTATCAATCTAGCTCGGATATCATTCTCCCCATCCTCGTCAACATCGATTGGAACCCATGCAGCATCGCTTTCGTCTAGACCATTTAAGAGGGCCTCAAGGAAAACAACAATGGGCCCTTCTAGCCCCAGTGCTTCAAACCAGACCGCCATCAGGCTTGCCGAAGCACCGAAGATAGTACTGATCAGGGTCGCCTCCTCGACTCCCTCTTCACAACTCTCATTCTCCGGCGTACCTTCATCGCAGCCCCCTACGTCAATCATTCCATTTCCATTGGCATCATAGGCCCAGTAGATCAGGTACGTTTCGGTAAATATTGATGCTAAGGTCCCTAGGAACGAATCCTGATAAAAGTCAGTTTCACTCAGCATGGTCTCGATGATATCGGCCCTGATTGGTTCTGGATCATTTACATCTACTGGTTCTAGACCTCTTTGCGAATAGTCGTAGATCACCGTTTCATGAGCGATATTAGCATTCACATCTTCACTTTCATCTTTGGCATTCAGAAGAATTTCACGATTATCTAACAATGAAATATGAAGGGTATTTCCTTCATGTATCGATCGCAAGAAGTTCAAATCCTCAAATACGGTCTCATTTATCTCGTCATTTCTTTGGTTTACACTTTGAAAGAAAGTGTCCAATTCCTGGGCTGTACCATAATCAACAGTTATTGTTGGTGAATCAGAGGAGATGGGGACAATAACCATTTGAAGAATCAGAATCGTCACCGCTGAAACTGTAAGTATCCTTTTTCGGTTCAGCAGTTTGAAAGCTGATTTCTTCATTATTAGCATTGAGAAACCATCTCTATAAATAAGGTATCAGTTGAATAGAATAGATTGATTTTATATAGAGAATCAATCTCGATGTGAAGATGAATGAGGAGTCTTTGCAGGCGACCATCGCGGGTGAGACTGGTTTTAAGGGGGAAACAGATGAGGACGAGCTTCAGGCACTGGTATCCAAATTAAAGACGAATATTCTGATTGTAGGTAGCGGAGGAGCTGGAAATAACACACTATCCAGACTTTACAAGGAAGGTTTGACCACCATCGAACTATTGGCTGTCAATACTGATGCCCAACACCTACTGAATACGCCTATACCACATAGGTTGTTGATAGGTAAGGCATTGACCAAAGGACTCGGGGCCGGTTCAGAGCCCAAAATTGGAGAGGGAGCTGCAGAGGAGGCCCGAGTGGATCTCCTGGAAGCCTGTCACGAGGCAGATATTGTATTTCTGACAGGCGGCCTTGGTGGCGGAACAGGTACAGGATCACTTCCTATAATTGCGAACTTCGCCAAGGAAAGAGGTGCACTTACCATCGCAATCGTCACATTACCCTTCAGCAATGAAGGTGCTAGGAGAGCCAATAATGCACGTCTGGGCCTTGAGAAACTAAGAAAATCAGCTGATACAGTCATTGTTATTCCCAATGATAAATTACTTCAAGACGACATCGCAAAACTTCCATTGAATTTGGCTTTCCGTCATGCAGATGAGATTTTGGCTAATGCGATCAAATGCATGACTGAGATAACGTCACATAGTGGTCTGGTCAACATAGACTTTGCAGACATGCGTTCGATCATGTATGAGGGAGGTGTGGCTATGATTGGCATGGGTGAAGGACAAGGCCCTAATCGAGCTACTGACGCAGTGACTGCTGCCTTGACATCTCCTCTATTGGAACTGGACATCAGTCAATCCAGGGGAGCGTTAATCAATGTCACCGGAGGTGACGATATGACTCTCGAAGAAGCACATCAAGTGGTGAAGGAAGTTCATAGTAAGATTAATAAAGAAGCCCGAATAATTTGGGGAGCTTCGATAGATTCTACTCTTGAGCATCAAGTCCGTGTGATGCTTGTAGTTACTGGTGTCAAATCTTCTCAGATATTGGGACCGTTGTCGGGAGTGGATGACGAACTGCAAGGCAGATACGGCATCGAATTTGTACAATAGCCCTATGAGTTTCATCGACAAAGTATGGCAAACGCAACAAAGGCTTGAGGAGCGTTTCAAGCGGATTGGCAGGGGTCAGTATGGCCGAGTCCTGCGTTTAGCCCGTAAACCAACCTCTGACGAGTTCGTCAAGAGTTCGTGGGTTGTTGGCATTGGGATTGGTATTGTTGGAGCTATTGGTTTCGTGGTCTATTTCATATGGCTCAAGGCTCCACCTATAATTTCAGATTTACTGGGGATTTAGATAAAATGGCAAGATTTCTCGAAGAACAGGAAGAAGAAGAACAGCCCGCCTCGTTGGATGCACCATCATCAGATACCAAGATATACGTGATGAAGTCTCAAATCGGTCATGAGAGAGCGGCCAGTGAGAGGCTTGCAGACAGGATAAGACGTAGTGGAGCACCGATATTTTCCATCCTTGCACCGCCTAAGTTAAGGGGATTCATATTCGTGGAAACCAATAGCCCCGAGGCCCTTCGTGATAATCTGAAGGGTCTGACACATGCTAGAGGTATGGTTATGAACAGAGGTAAGGGCTATGGCCGTTCCAAAGAACCGGATACATTTGGAACCACAACTTTAGAGGAGTTGAAACCACATCTTACGCCACCACCAGCGGTCTCAGGCATTGAGGAGGGCAATATCATCGAAGTTATTGCAGGTCCGTTCAAGGGAGAAAAGGCAAGAGTACAGCGTATTGATCTGGCTAAGGAAGAAGTTACTGTGGAGTTATTCGAAGCTATGGTCCCAATTCCAATTACGGTTCGAGGAGATCACGTAAGAGTGCTGGAAAAGGACATTAATTGATGGGTGAAACAGTTGAAGCTCTGGTTGATGCAGGCAAGGCCTCTGCAGGTCCACCATTAGGACCTTCATTGGGACCATCAGGAGTTAATGTCAAACAGGTAATTGATGAAATAAATTCCAAGACCAAAGCTATGGAGGGTATGCGTGTACCCGTTAAAGTCAAGGTTGCAGACGATAAAAGTTTCACGATAGAAGTTGGAACACCTCCCGCCTCATCCTTGATAAGACAGGTTCTAGGAATCGACAAGGGTTCTGGCGAGGCTGGAACTGTTGTTGCAGCTGATATGAAACTGGATCAGGCAATTACGGTTGCCAAGCAGAAAGGTCCGGGCCTGACTGGTGGAGACATCAAGGCTATGACATCAGAGATTCTTGGAGTGGCCAAGTCAATGGGGCTGAC
>DQOP01000058.1 GCA_015658585.1 Candidatus Poseidoniales archaeon
GTAGAACATAGTTGATACCATTTGCAAATACATATGACTCATTAGATTTCTTCTCAGAATATGTGATGGATCGGCGACCATCTATTATTATCTCCAGACTGCCATTGTTCAGTCTCGAAAACTCCCCATCATAATCCCTATCATCAATTTGAAGATGGAATCTGGAACCTGAACGGCGAATATTGACCAAATATGATTTAGAACCAATAGTAACGGTTTCAGCCATTATATGTTCTGCCTCCAGGTGCCTTTGCTACTCCAAGGAGAATAGGGATCCCTAGAAGATACTGGGCTAACTTTTTCTGGTGCGGATTTAGAAGCCAACAAAGCTGTAGCTATAACTTCCGGAGATGGGCTCTCAAGTTCCCAATCCGAGAAATGTTCATCCACAAATCTCGTTGAGAATGAAGCCTTACGGTAGGTTTCGCTCTTCATAATGTCTCTCAGGAAGGGCTGATTGGTAATCAATCCAAGTATGACAAATTGACCAAGAGCACTATCCATACGATGAATAGCATCAGATCTGTTAGAATCCCAAACAACTAGTTTAGCGAGCAACGGATCATAATCACTGGTTACCTCCTGACCTTCTTCCACACCAACATCATTTCTAATCCCAGAACCCTCGGGAAGAACCATTTTTCGTACAATCCCTGGAGTTGGCAGGAAATTCCTTGATGGGTCTTCTGCATAAATTCTACATTCTATGGAGTGGCCCCGCTGTTTGACATCCTTCTGTACCATATCCAAGGATTCGCCTCTGGCTACTCTGATTTGCCACTTGACTAAATCAATCCCACAAACCATCTCAGTGACTCCATGCTCAACCTGAATACGTGTATTCATTTCCAGAAAGTAGAATTTACCGTCCTGGAATAGGAATTCCACAGTTCCAGCATTACTATAATTGACCGCTTTAGCGGCTTTGACCGCAGCCTCACACAACATTTTCCTAAGCTTGTTGTTTATTGCAGGAGATGGTGATTCTTCAATTATCTTCTGATGGCGCCTTTGTATTGAACACTCACGCTCATAGAAATGAATTATGTTACCTTGCTGGTCCCCCAAAATCTGGACTTCCAGATGTCTAGGTTGATCAAGATATTTTTCTAGAATGAGCGTGTCATTCCCAAATGAATTGCGGGCCTCACTACTAGCGGCTTCAATAGCAGATTCCAATTCCTCAGGAGATTCAACGATACGCATTCCTTTCCCTCCTCCGCCTGCAGCTGCCTTAACCATCAACGGATAACCAATATCACGAGCAACCGCATCGACATTACCACTTAATTCTCCATCATTACCAGGAATAGTAGGAACTCCAGCCTCAGCCATCATTTTCTTGGATTCGGCCTTATCACCCATCAATTTTATTGTATCTGGATCCGGACCTATGAAAACTAGATCTGAATCATTGACATATTTAGCAAAATCACCATTCTCCGAGAGGAAACCATAACCCGGATGGATAGCATCAGAATTCGTCTGTTTTGCAGCACCAATAATCTTATCGAAATCCAGATAACTTTCAGAAGGATTGGCAGGGCCAATCAAAATCGCCTCATCTGCCATCAATACGTGGGGAGATTCTGAGTCAACATCCGAGTATACTGCAACTGTAGAGATTTGCATTTCTTTGCAAGCTTTGATAATTCGACAAGCTATTTCTCCTCGGTTAGCAACCAATATCTTTTTAATCATCACGACACCAATCTGGCTTCCGCTTTTCTAAAAATGATCTGATACCTTCCTTAGATTCAGAACCTTCCCTTATCTGAGATATGAAATCTGCCAATGCCAAGTCCCTTTCTTGAATTTTCCTAGATAAAATATCCCCGTCCAATAATCTCTTGATGTGTGTCTGGGCTTGGGGACCTCCCTGCTCAATATCTGATATTAATGTTTGAAGAGCACCGTTTTCATTCCTCTTTTCGACACCATATAGAAATCCTATAGAAAGTGCCTGAGATGTTCCAAATATCTCTCCAGTTATGAATAATTCTCTCATCTTTCCTAGACTTAATTTCCGGGCAACATAGGGAGATATGACTGATGGAACCATACCAATCTTGACCTCGGGAAAACCAAATTTAGTCCCTTCTTCGGCCAAAACGAAATCCGACGCACCAGCTAGGCCCATTCCTCCCCCTAAACAAATACCACGGACATAGGATATCGTGGGTAAAGAGCATTCAACTAAAGACCTGAGCAATAATTGTAATTCCTCTGCCTTCCAGCTAGTTACTTCAGCTCCGGAACAGAAAACTGAACCTGCACCCTGAATCACGACAGCCCTTAATTCACTGTATTTTCCAGAACCCTCAATTGCTGCTGCCATAGCTCCCATCATTTCGGAATTCAATGCATTTTTTTTACTATGATTGTTCAAACTTAAGGTCAAAACACTGCCTTGTCGCTCAACAATAAGAGGTACCAGATTAGGCATGTATTCTCCTAATAATAGCAGTATTAATAATAGCCACTAAAAACGGGAATTAATCAGTATCAACATGTGCTTCTAAGTCATCTCCCCCGGCAAACGTTGACTGGATTATGGAATACAAATCGTCCATTCCCTCTCCTTCTTTGGAAGATACTGCAATCAAATTCGATTCCAAGGCAAGAACCTGCAAGACACGCAGTAATTCCGAAGAAAGAACTCCTGACATTCCTTCCAAATGAGGCATTGACATCGCCAGTTTATCTAGGTCTATCGCCCACTCGCGAACGTTATCAACTTCTTTGGGCTCCAAAAGATCACACTTGGTCAGTACTGGAAACATAGGTATCTGGAACCTCAAATGGGCTGCAGAAGCTAGAAGCAATTGGGTCACAAAACCATCAGGTGTTCGTGAAAGAAGAGGGTCCAGAAGTAAAATCATTGCTGAACGATCGGATAGATTCTCAACAAAGACTTTAGAAGCCTCACGATAAAGAAAAAGCTCGGTTTGTCCTGGGGTATCAACCAGAAAATAGTCACAGTTTATCTCCTCTAAATGACCCCGAATCCAGTCCAGCTCAACCGCTAGCAGATCCGCACAAACTACCTGTGCACCATTTGGCCCCAAACTATACTCATTCATTATCTCCTTCAACGTGAATTTCTCACGTACGTCGATAGCAGCCTGATAAGGAACCACCTCAGCCCCTGGATCAAGATTGACAGCTACACCATCGTAGCGTTGATGTTGCATCCATTCCTGTAAAGTAGCCACCAAAGTCGATTTTCCTGCACCTGCAGGGCCGACAAAGTATAGCAGTGCTGTATGTTCCATTAACTTCTTCTACGTGCTAAAGCTACAAGGCCAACCATTCCCATGGCTACCACTATAGAAGGAGCTGGCAATCCAAAGAGTCCTTCGTCTTCCTCATCAGTAGGGTCTGTTGAAGTTGGGCCTCCAAAAGTTACCTCTAAGGATGGGAATTCATTATCCATCTCATTGATTTCTTTTACTTGATTGTCTGGATCAACAACCGCTACAAAAATGTAGTCACCATTCTTCACTGCCCATGTAAATGAAATTGGTCGCGAATCACCCTTTAGAAGTCCTGTTATTGTCTTCGTAGTCAATTCATCAATGGGTGCGCCTCCCTCTGCATAATCCGAGGCCCGATATACCTTCAAAGCAACATCAGTATCCAACTGAGATTGTTCACCTTGTGGATAACCTACTGTGACCTTTATCGTGGCCGAACCATCGGCCTCTGTGACCTTGATAGAGTCCACTAACAGATTAGTGGTCAACTTCTCGATACTTATGGAAACATTAGCAGCGTCATTATCAAAAACAACATTGATATCGCTACTGACCTCGACAAATACGACATAGTCATCTGTTCTCTCTGCACTGGGAATCCAGGGCATTACAACTGACTGATGATTATAACTTGAATTGAAATCAATAAAACCATAAGGTCCAGAAACCTGATAGCCAGTCCCTATAGGATAGAATCCAGTAATATTCTCCATTGCTACTGCCAATACTTCACCAAATCCAAAAGTTCCATCAATCGAAACGTTGAAATGAAGTCTGTAAGTACCTTCTTCAGGAAGGTTGGACATACCAAGGTCAAAGGTAATCGGGTGGTCCTTGCCTGCGAGACCATCATTGACAGCAACACTCAAATTGGAAACATAAGCATCCATTGAACTAACTGCATATATATTCTTGAAATTCTCATTATTCCATGTGTCCTCCTCATCAATCAGTTTAGCTTCGTCGACTTTCACAACGAGGCGGTACTGGGCATTCTCTGAGAACATGAAAGGAATTGATACATCAATGGATTCTCCCATCGCCAGGGCCTGATCCACATTAATTGTAGCTAATTGAGCTGAGATAGGAGCTGCTGTATAGAATGTAACTTCTAGCTTGCTGCCCTCAATTGCCGTCATATCTCGGACACCGACATTCGCGATGGTGGCCGTAAGATTACTGGAAACTCCAACCATAGCATAGCCGTCATCATTGAGGGGAGCGACAGAAACGCTAACCACCTGTAAATCAGGTAATTTCTCAAAAACTTCTACGTATTTGTCACTATCATACTGGTTATTTGTCTCATCCCACTCAAGTACTGTGTCATCCTTGTCAACCCAAGCATAAAACTCATAGACACCTAATTGCAAGGGAATCCAAGTATATTCGAAGAGAGTAGTTTCAGGTGGGAAACCAACGGTCTTGGAATCATCTATCTTGAACCAGGTAGTTACGCTCATATCTGGGTCTCTAATCTTGATAAAGACCTCAGTATCGTCGGCCATACGGTCGCCCAATGTACTCTGTGTCACCGCGACCTGAATTGTCCTGGGGTCGTTCTGGTAGA
>DQOP01000065.1 GCA_015658585.1 Candidatus Poseidoniales archaeon
ATCCATGTCGGATCGCTATATTCCCATCCAAAAACGAAACCGTCTATTGTTCCTGTGACAAATCCGACAAGAGCACCGAACAAAACAAACCACCAGTACTCCGAGCGTGAGGCTCTTCCGTCCCAATTCGCATAGTTGTTCATCAAGACATTCGTGACTGCATCAGTAAAAGACATAATGTGAGCAGGCCGGCCGCCACTTGTTTGCTGTGACATACTTTGATCTATTTTCTCTGGCCCGGAAGGTCTTGTATTTCCCTCCTTCCATTTCTTATATTCCTCAGATTTATCGTTGTCAGCGTCCATAGGAGGGTATTCGATAGGGGCTTAAAGGTAATTCCTACCCTCCTTTAGGAGAATGTGGAAAGAGTAGAGTGGCCGAGAGCAATACTTCATGTTGATATGGATGCCTTCTTCGTTAATGTCCATTTATTGGAAAACCCAGAGGACGAGGGTATACCTCTGGCAGTAGGGGGTAAACCCGGACAGAGAGGTGTGATCGCTTCGGCCTCCTATGAGGCTCGTGAATTAGGGGTCAGGTCAGCTATGGCCTCCAGCCGGGCCCTCCAACGGTGTCCAGAGTTGAAGCTGGTTTCTTCAAATCGACCAATGATCCGTTCCAGTTCAGTTCAGGTCATGGACATCCTGTCGCGTTATGGTACACTTGAAAGAATGAGTGTTGACGAGGCTTTTGTAGACATCTCGTCCCAGAAGAATCCACCGGCCCTGGCAAGGACTATTCTGGAACGTATAAAGGATGAAACAAAGTTGCCGGCCTCAGGTGGTTTGTCCACCTCAAAATTGGTGTCCAAGATTGCCTCTGACTTTGACAAACCCAAGGGTTTCACGGTGGTTCTGCCTGGGACAGAAAGCAAATTCTTGGCACCTCTGGAAATCCGAAAGATTTATGGAATCGGCCCTAAAACAGCATCCTTGCTTAACAAATTGGGAGTAAAAATATGCTCAGATTTGGTATCTATTGATATCCAGAAGTTGTTACCTGTTTTTGGCCAATATTCGGTTCGTTTGAAAAACAAGGCCAAGGGAATAGATGACAGGCCAGTTGATTCATCACCTTGGATTGCCAAGCAGCAGGGAACCGAAAGGACATTTGAGAAGGATGTCAGTGACTCGACCATTGTAGAGGATGCGCTTCTGGAGCTTTGTACAGAGGTCTCGCAAAGCATTGGTCGCATGGGACGTTCAGCCCGTACTGTAACCCTCAAATTGAGATGGTCCAATTTTGATACTATTACCAGACAGAGAACAGTGCCGGGTGAGATTCATCAGGCCGCAGATATTTACAAGGTCGCCAAGACTCTGCTTTACGATAACTGGAAACCAGGGAAACCAATACGGTTGATGGGTGTTTCAGCTAGTCGTTTGGGAGTTTCGGATCAACAGAAGCTACCCTTAGAATTCGAATAAACTCTTCTGTTTGTCGTCTGCCTTGTGTGTGATTCTCTTTGGTTCTTCATCTTCCTTTTCGTGGATAATTGGATAATCTAGGGTAACTACTTCTCTTTCTTGCCTGAAATCATTGGATTTTTCCATAATATCAATTATTCTCCTGTCTTTCTTGTCTATTCCCATCAAAGTAGCTAGTTCATTCTCGTTCAAATCTAATTTTCCGGCAATACGGGCAGCTTTGCCATGGTCATTTTGACATACTAGGGATAAGACGGCTAACTGTTCCATTTTTGTTTCCTTTATTGACTGGTGTGTTGCTCCTCCAATTTTTTTGGCCAGTGAATCCCTATAACCTCTTTGAAATCGGCTAGCCCCCATTTTCCTTATCCATGAAGGAAATTGTAGTCGGCGTCCGGTGGTTGGATGAGCCTTGGATAAGGCAACGCCACTTGACATCAATTCCGAAGCATATCCCCAAAGCCCATAGTTTTGGTTATTTATTACACGAGCGAGTAGCAAATCGGCGTATGCTACTTTATCGTAGGCACGCTCAATGTCACTGGGATGCTTGTACATGATTGGAATATTGTCACTTACCCATGTTGCCACTTCTCTTGGTTGTTCATTCAAATTGAATATGGCAGTCCGGGGGTCCTCGTAATTATCACTGTTGAATATCACGTTTAGCGTGTCAAACATTTCGATTTCACGGTCTCGCGAGCCCAGTTTCTTCACATCTTCCACCAATATTTTCTTATTACCTTCCGAAAGAGATTGCAGATCGTTGATTGCAGCTCTTAGATCGCCTTTAGCAACTTCTGCCATGGCTCTGATTGTATCCTGACTTATCTCAAGTTTCTCACTCTCACATACCTTGTTCAGTACCATCGTTACGGAAACTGCTGATGGTCTCTGGAATTTTAGTGTCAAGGCCAGTCTTTTTATCTTTGAACCAGTGCCTTTGGTGAGATTGTAAAGATCATTGACTGTAATCACTACGGGTTGTTTGGTCAGCTCTAAAGTCTTGGCTATAGCCTTCTTCCCACCTCTATCACTATAGTTCTTCACCTTTTTCTTTGATTGTTCGGCTCTTTCGTATAAATTGTCAGCTTCATCAAGCAGAATCAGGTTCCTGCTAGACACACCTTTATTTCCAAATGTCTGAAAGAGTCCAGCCCGTAGTGCTATACCTTCGATTACGGCCCCAGATCTGGTATCAGAGGCATTGAGTTCAATAACTTCCCATCCCATATCGTTTGCTAATCCAATGGCTGCAGAGGTCTTTCCACATCCTGGTGGACCAGATAGAATAACACCTTTCTTTGTAGTCTTATTTCCCCATGAATTCGCCCAGTTCTTCAGATCATTTATCGTTTTAGTATTCCCAATCAGGTCCGAAAGACTTTCGGGCCTATATTTCTCAGCCCAGGGTTCCATCAATCACCTAGTTTCATTGCAAAGTGTAAACGTTGATATTTCAGAATAGACTTTGCATTTCTGGAAACTATCCAGAAGCAAAAGAATATACAAATTCCACAAATAATCATTATAGTTCCAAAGGAGGATTTGAATTCTGTGCTATCTAGTTTAAAGACAGATAGATCCCAATCTCCGTTTCCCATATAGATCATAATTCCGGATACAGCTGATGCTAACAAACCGGCTAGAATCAGCGACCTACTCTCTGTCCTACGGTATAGTTGAAGCACAGGGGAAATAATCGTTAAAAATAGTGCAATTCCAAATAGGGTGAAAAATAGTCTCATGAATTTGGTCTGATAATAATTTACGGAGGAGGATGGGAAACCACCGGCCATCACACTCTCAGCGATCATTGGTAGAGGCGCATAGGCTGCAACAATACATCCCAGAAAGAAGAATCTGGCCAAAAGGAGTAGAAATTGTGATCTTTTACTATCTATTTCCATTTTTTCCAATTTCTTGTATGTTCTCTTCAGAACCCATCTGGAAACGGCCATGGTGCTAGAGGCCAGAGGAACAAAGACGGCAGTGACTAAAATTAAACCTCCCACCAGCTGACCCATAAGGTCTGCACCAGAATCCTTGCCTAGCAATGATGATAATGACATTACTTTGTCGGTACTGGTGTAAACCAGGATTCCTTGACCTATGTAAAGTAGGGCCAACAAGAACCCGGCTATGAAAATCCGAGTTCCAAAACTGCTGTAGATGTAGGCGTCTGGCTGGTCTCGAATAAACCGTACCACAATTCTACCAGAGGAGCGCTATTAATTAGCCTAACTCAAAACGGGTTTGCTCAGGTTCTTTCTTACCTGATAGTTTTCCGCCCAATTTGGGACCTATCCCCGGAATTTCAGCTAGTTCTGAGGGTCTTGCGTCTCTTATCGAGCCTTGGCTTGTGAAACCAGAATTAAAAAGCGCTCTGGCTCTTACTCTTCCTATGGATTCTATATCCAGCAGCGGTAGAAGTTCCTTACGAACCCCACTATTCACACGTATCTGTAGTTCGGTTATCATCTTGGTCGATTCTGGAGAAACCAATTCAGATAGTTCACCCATAGCATAAAGGATCCATTTAGCAGTCTCGACCTTTGCCCTGATGCCCCCCGGAGTTGTCGAATATCTCTTCAGAAGGTGTTCTTCAGGCGTCTCTTCGATCCAGTCCATCAATAGCAAGGCGGTCTTCAGATCCCATAAATAGAACTCCAATTCGACATGTTCAACCGGAGGAGGAAGCATGAGATCCCCTTCCATTTGCATCAGATGTGTAAGATAAGTTTCCATTTCATTTTTCCGGACGTATAATGAGTATACATCAGGAGTCCTGGCGATGGTATGCAGGATCCCAAGAGGATTCGCATCAACTTCTGATTCCAGAGCATTGCGGATGATAACTCCTGACAAGGGATCAATATACAACTGTGAAATCTTCCTTCCAAAGGCAGTCGGCCTAAATTTCTCTTTTAATTGGTTATTTGCAGATACAAATTCCCCATCCTGCCGACCTTCAATTTCTATCAGGTTCTCCTTGTCCAGGAAATCGAGTACCTTGTTCAAACGGTGTTGTGTTCTCCAGAGTTCTCCTTGAACCCCAAAGAGGGTCTTTCCAAGAAATTCGTGCAATCTTTCCTTCGTATTTATTGTACCTGAGGCTATCAGTGAGAGAAGATGCGTTCTGAGCGCTGGTTCACTACCTAGTCTAGAATTGACAGGTTCAGTTTCTCCCTCGAAGTAATTCTCCGTAAAATAATCAATTTGTTCCCTGTTCTTTGCAATAAGTATACCTTCACCATCTATATCAAACCCAGGTCTTCCAGCTCTTCCTAGCATTTGTTGAACTTCCAATATCGGCAAAGGCTGGTTTGATTGAAATGAGGATTCCCAACGACTAAGATCCCTGATTATGACTCTCTTTGCCGGTAGGTTTACTCCAGCTGCCAGAGTTGGAGTAGCACATAGAGCCCTCAGTGTCCTGTCCCTGAAAGCGGATTCAATTATCTGTCTGTGGCGATTTGTAAGGCCAGCATGATGGTAGGCAACTCCCTTGGTGATTAGTTTTGAGAGGTTTGAATCTACTGAGGTTACTTCGTCAGCTCCCTGCTTTATTCTATCTGCGTAGGATTTCAGTTTTTCCATATCTTCAGAGTTTATTTTTCCCCCAATGAGTCTTCCTAAATTTCGGGCCTGTGCCTCTGCAGCTTTTCGGGTTCCTACGAACACTAGGCATTGCTCTGGCAGGTTATCTGTGGCAATCCCCTCTACACCACTTAGTCCAATGCTTTTTTTTTCTCCATCTTCCCATTCTATTTCTTTGTCTATGGCAATCCCTCTTCTAAGAGGAACGGGCCGAAAATCACTTTGAACCAGAGTCGCATCCAACCATTCAGCAATCTCTTCTGAATTGGATACAGTAGCTGAAAGACCGATAATCTGGATGGTTGGATTGATTTCTCTGAATTTGGTAAGTGTCACCTCCAGGGTCGGACCTCTTCCCGAGTCATTGATCAGATGTATTTCATCGGCCACTAGACAATCTACTTCAGTCAACCAGGAGGGGTTATGCCGAATCAATGAATCGGCTCTTTCCGAAGTGGCAATTATGATGTCATACTTTGACAAACCTCTGGCCTTGTCAAAATCCCCTACAGAGACCCCTATTTTGGCCCCATTCAGGATATTTTTACAAATATCCCTTAATTCGTTTACCTTTTCCCAGGCCAGTGCCCTCAGGGGAACCAGATAGATTCCTTTTTTATTTGATCTTACCGCCCTCATGAGTGCAACATAGGCGACCAATGTTTTGCCGGCGGCCGTAGGCACGGACATGAGCACCGAATCTCCTTTTTCAACAACCTTGATTGCTTCTTTTTGGGGAGGATATAATTCTTTGATGTTCAGATACTCTAGCAGTTCAGGTAACAACCTTACCAGCTCTCATCCTGCTCTGCTATACCAAATTCAGGTCGGCTTTGAAATGTCAAGTAAAGTGCTATTGCCCCAAGAAGGGTTGATAGCAATAATCCACCCAATCCAACTATGGCAGCAGAACAGCCGATAAGGACCATATTGTAATTCTGTCTCATCATCAAGAGAGCCCCTCCAACAAATGCCAGAATAGCGCAGACGAGTTCCCAGATCATTCCGAATTTGAGGATCTTACGAACAAAGTCTTCGTCAATCTCTTCTTCCTGTTCTATCTCAATTCCCATTTCACCCATAACATCGTTGTACTTTGCCGTCACTCCCTGTATTTTTTCTTCATCGTTTAGAAGTCCATTCATGGTTGTGGCTGTTCCCAGTAGAACGAATCCTGCGATAATGAGGACTAGTGCCGCTTGACTTGGTTTGCTAGTAGCGGGATATAGAGCAACCAGACTACTACTCTCCTCTTCATCACCCCAATCTAAAGATTCATACTGCGTTTCTTCCCATCCTTCGGAATCATCATCCTCATCCATCAATCAGTCAGTACTCGACCTATAATAATGATTGCTCTATTCTTTCTCGAGCCCCTTCAAGGTTCCACTGGTTCTAACAGTCTGTATTTTCATTTCCGTGCCATTTCTATTCATGATCTCTCTTGCCTGTTTTGCCAATTTATGGTCGACACGAACAATTCCTTTTTTGGAATCATATTTCATCAGTTTCAACCTTATTTTACCGTTCAGTTCTTTACATCGGTCATTCAAGAATCGATTAACTTGATTCTTGGTAGTGCTCGCTGAATGTGTGAACAAGATGTACCTTTTCCGCCCTCTATTCTGTTTAACAACCATTATTCAAGTGCTTTCGTAAGGTTTTTGATTACGTTTTCTAATTTTTGAACTCTATCTCTTAACTCAGCCATCTCAGCCCTTAGCTCCCCCTCACTACCATTATCACCTTTGTTTTTGAGTTGTTCTATTAACCATGTGTCGGTTTCTTCTTTTAATTTAATAATTGATTCGATATCCTCATTCCCTTCAGAACCATCCCCTTCTGATTCTTTTGCTTCCATAACCTCTTCAGTAGTTTTTTCTTTTGGTTCATTCCGTTCTTCTTCATTCAGCTGTGACTTCTTGCGGTCATAATCTTGTACGGTCATTATGTTTCCATCTCCATCAGTTTTAATCTGATTCTCCTTAGATAATTCTTCTAATGCTGGTGAAAAGTCACTCATTTCTCCTCCGGCTTCTTTAAAGGCCTGAAACAATTCTCTAGAATCCAGTTTGTAATCTTCCATTTTGAGTATATTCACAATATTTGTTTTTGCTTTTTCCAGTCTTTCTGAATCGTTTAAGGGATATCCCATGAGGTAGATAATTAGTAGTATAATTTTATAGTTACTGGCGACTCAATACGTTTAATCCCCCTTAAATCTGAAGCGCCGTGTCCCTTACTGATAAGATTACTGAAATCGAAGAGGAGATTTCCAATACTAAATACAACAAGGCAACCCAACATCATATTGGCAAGTTAAAGGCCAAATTGTCTAAATTAAGAGAAGAAGTAGTAATTAGTTCTTCAGGGCCTAGAGGTAGCGGTTATGGGGTACGCAAGGCAGGCGATGCTACTGTAGCACTAGTAGGGCTCCCTAGTGTCGGGAAGTCCACATTGCTCAATTGCCTTACTGATGCCGAAAGCGAGATTGGTTCCTATGCTTTTACCACTCTGGATGTTGTGCCAGGTGTTCTGAAATACAGGGATGCCAACATTCAGATCCTTGATCTACCAGGATTGATAGAGGGTGCTGCTCGAGGAGCAGGTAGAGGCAAGGAAGTTCTTTCAGTAATACGTTCCGCAGATCTGATAATCCATATCGTAGACGCTTTGGAACCAGCACCCCATATTATTCTCAAAGAATTATTTGATTCCGGTATTCGCCTTAATGATCGCCCACCCAACGGTAGCATTTCTAAGACAGGAATAGGCGGTATAGATGTTATTTCGACAGTTGATCAAGAACTAGAAAAAGAGGCAATCAAGACCGTGGTTAGAGAGTATGGGTTCGTCAATGCACAAGTTGTTCTAAGAGAGAAGATTACTCTGGATGACCTTGTAGATATCTTGGCAAAAACCCGGGTTTACGTCCATTCATTCAATGTTTTGACCAAAGTTGATATGGTCAATCGTGATCAGTTGAAGAAGGCTAGAGCAAAATTTGGGCGCGAAAAACCAATTGAGATTGCAGCTCCGACCGGAAAAGGCGTGGTAAAACTGAAAAGACTCATTTACAATACCCTGGATTTTTTATCCGTATTCATGAAACCTCAGGGAGAAAAGGCAGATATGGAAGAACCGTTGGTAGTAAGGAAGGGAACCACGATAGCTGAGATATGTCAGCGCCTACATCGCGATTTCAGACGTAAATTCCGCTACTCACAAGTTTGGGGTCCTTCAGCCAAGTTCCCAGGACAGACAGTCGGACTAAATCACAAAGTAAAGGATAGTGACGTGGTCAGCATCATCATGCACCGCTGAACTATTTCTGGAGCCTTTTAACCAATTCAGCCTTATTACCCGACGTAGCAAGGCCTTTCTTCTTCAGTTCAGCTTTCAATTCAGTTAATTTCATAGATCCATAATCAGCCTTTTTCTTAGCCGGCCTACCTCGTTTCTTCGATTTAGGTTTTTCTTCCTTGTCACCTCTCCTGAAGATCCCAATCACTCTTGAGGTTCCCCTTCCGATTCCAGATTTAACAGCTCTGGCAGCACGCCCTACAGCAGATCCAGCCCTGCCAAAAGCAGCCTTGGTTTTTGTTCCTCCAGATTTTATTCTACTTCCAATTCTGCTTCCAAGACCTGGGCCTTTGTCAACACTATCGGTTTTGACTTCTGGTTTTTTCTGTGGTTTTTTTTCAACAGCAGGTTCACTTCTTACTTTGGGGGTCAACTTGAGCTGTGATCTTTCTTTGAAGACAATTTTTGGTTTATCAGAAGCGGCTTTCTTTTTCTCATTGTATTTTTTTCGAGCTGGATCTGCAGTTACTGAATCGGGTAGTGAATCCCCAAATCGGTCTTCATATCTTTCTTCCAGACTTTTGCCTTTGGAGTCCATCATATGGTCGAGTTTCTTGTGAATATCCTCTATGGGTCTTTGACTTCGCTTTGACCATCCTGTCGGTTGTGGGG
>DQOP01000141.1 GCA_015658585.1 Candidatus Poseidoniales archaeon
CGTCTCAAATTGATGACAAAGATATCGCTACTGAATTCTTGAAAGTAGATCTACCAGATTCAATTTACGAGGACGTAAAATCTTTCTCAGATAGGATAGAATATCCTGTTGCGGTTCGCTCATCAAGCTTGCTTGAGGATTCTCAGCACCAACCGTTTGCAGGAGTCTATGAAACCTATATGCTATCTAATAACCATCCTGACCCAAAGATCCGGTTACAGAATATCTGTGATTCCATAAAATTGGTTTACGCATCGGTATTTTACAAGAATTCCAAATCATACATTGCCTCAACGCCCAACAGTATAGAGGAGGAAAAAATGGCTGTCGTAATTCAGCAGGTAGAAGGGCAGAAACATGGTAATGCTTTTTATCCTACCTTTTCAGGCGTTGCCAGATCAAGAAATTTCTATCCTCTTGGTGATGCCTTACCTGAAGAAGGGGTAGTTGCTGTGGCTTTAGGCCTGGGAAAGGCAGTTGTCGAGGGAGAAAAAGTTTTTAGATTTTCCCCGAGTCACCCTGAACAGCAATTCCAGTTTGCTACAACTGAAGACTATTTACGTTCATCTCAGAGAGAATTCTGGGCCGTTGATATGTCAAAGACTGAAACCGTGTTAGGCACCCAATCAGCGAAAAACCTGTCTCATCTGGATTTGTCCAAAGCTGAAATGGATAGACAATTACACCCTATAGGTTCAGTTTATTCACCAGAAAATGATGCTATCTATGATGGCTTATCAAGGAGCGGAGTAAGATTGGTGACTTTTGCCGGTGTCACTAAGCATGAACAGTTCCCATTGTCAGAAATTATCAATTTTTTCTTGGAAGTGGCCGAGGAGGGTTTCAGTGGCCCCGTAGAAATTGAATTCGCGGTTACGATTGATCCCCTATCAAAGTCAAAGCGCTTTTCATTTCTCCAAGCCCGTCCTTTAGTTTGGGAACCTATCGATATCGAGATTGATATTGGGAGTCAAGTCGGTAAGGTAATGTGTCGTTCGGATAGTGCATTGGGGAACGGCTTAATCGAGGATATAAGGGATGTACTATACATTCATCCCCGTGATTTTGTAAGAGGTGAAACCGAAGATATTGTAGAGAAACTAGAAGAATTGAACAATAAATTGATAAGCTCTGGAAATCCATATTTGTTAGTTGGACCTGGTCGCTGGGGCTCAACGGATAAGTGGCTGGGAATACCCGTCCGCTGGGCTCAGATATCAGGTGCTTCCACAATTATAGAATGTGAGATGAGCGATTATCCTGTTGAAGCTTCTCAGGGAACCCATTTCTTCCAGAATATTGTTTCATTCGGAGTTGGATATTTGACTTCTAATTCAAGTGATATCAAATGGGATATTTTGGATAAGCAAGAGAAGAAGGGAGAATATGGTCCGATTAAGCATGTTAGATTTTCCAAACCCTTGCAGGTCATGCTGGACGGTCAGACAAGCAAGGCTGCAGTTATTGTGGCAGACTGATTATTCCCAGTAGATTACTTCTATCTTAATCGTATATTCTGGATTTCCTCTTTCGTGATCAATCACAAATGCCCAGTCACCTAATTCACTCGTTTCATCAAACCAAGCACGATCGGTGCTATTGTAGTAGTCCAGAACTATACGGTTTGCTTGTTCTCTCTGGCTGGTGTCATGTGTGGAATTCTTGGCAACACATTCATTACATTCATCATCAGGGTCTGTACTTTCATCCTGGTCAGGATTTCTTTCTTGGGAGGTGTTGTACAAGTATAGATCTAGGTCACTAGTATGAGCCGCTTCGGCGTCGTATTCCAGAGTAGCCCTGATATATCTGGCCGGCAGGCCATAAACTTGGGTAAGGTGTTCCTGTTGCCCCGAGCCTATGGTTCTCGTGTCAGTATATTCATAGTTGATGCGGATTTTTACATCATCAGAATAACTGGCCTCATCTGTCTCTCCCATTTCATTGGTTATTCTAACCTTCACAGTGTATATCCCGGAATCAAATCCCCATGAGGTCTCAGGCTCAGTTGTTTCCTCGTCCGCGTAGAATCCCTCTGCAGAGTCATAAGAGAAATCCCATTCGTATTTGGTGATAGTACTATCAGAGACGGAATCAGTGGCTGAGAATGTAAATGTCACCTGTTCTTCCCCAGTCACTTTTGAATCGGTTTCGTCATCAGTAGTAATGATTGCCCTAATCTCACTCGTAGCTTCTTGGATAGTAACTTTAGTGGTTGCAGTGCTAAATTCATTTCCATCGGTCACGGTGAGTGTTACAGTATAGACGCCCTCATCTTTGTATGAATGTGTTATCCGTCCATTATTTGCTATATTGCCGATTATACTTTCATCCTTTCCATCGTTTTTATCAAAGTCCCAAAAATACTCTAGAACATCGCCATCTGGATCGCTACTGTCCTTTCCCGTGAACACGATTTCTTGATTCGGTTCGAAGTTAGAACCACCTTCTGAGTTTGCAGAAGCTTGTGGTGCTCCGTTTACATCTTTTTCATCAAGAAAATCTAGACATCCTGAGAAGATGACGATTCCCGCAACCAGCAAAGGCAAGCATCTCATACAATCTAATCTTAGTATGCTGTTATAAATCAGTTTAGCTTTCGGCTTCTGCGGCAGCCTTTCTTGATTCCTTGATTTTTTCTGCAGCTTGGCGTCTTGCTATTCTTTCTTGACGTCTTGCCTCGACACGTTCCATTATCAATTTCATGTACATTGCGTCGTGTTCCATGAGTGGAGAATCCGATATGGTTATCACGTTGTAGTTATTCTCAAGAATGACCTCTGCCAAATATTCGAATTTAATCTCTCCCTTCTTGATTGGAGAATAGTGTCTTTCGTTTCCCTCAGTATCGAACTCAACACCCGAGAAATGAGTGTAAAATTTTTTCAGCCCCAAGGAATTCTCAAAGAAATCGAAGACACGCTTGAAGCTTTCACGATCGTTCAGCCAGCGATTTCCTCTAGCATGCAAATGTGGCCAATTGATAATAGGTTGGATACCTTTCACTTTCCGACAGATTTCAGCAACTTCCCTAACACTTCCAAAAAGATCTGGTTTTCCAGACAACTCAATACCGATTCGGGGGCTGTAATTGTTAGCATAATAATGATTGCGCATATCCTTGAATATCGGTATGAGAGTCTTGATCGCCTCTTCAGATGAAATTCCATGATAAGGTCCAATGTGTGTGACTACATTCCCGGCACCGATCTTGTTCCCGACTTCACCCGCGAATTCAAGGAATTTTTTTGACTTGTTGCGCATGTATCCATTACCCAAAAAGTCCATGTAGTAGGGGGCGTGAATGGCCATATGAATATCCAGGGACTGTGCAATTTCACCTAGTTCCTCGAAGTCTTCTAATTCATCAACATACTTGCCTCTTACCAATTGGATTTCCATACAATGTAAACCTAGAGCATGAATATCTTCAATTCCATCTCTGATAGTTCTTCCTTTGCAGGAAAGAGGTATCCCTGCTGGCCCAAACCTAATCATCGTTCATCGCGGATTGAATGGTCCTATAATTACTATTGGTTACTTTTGACCTATTTTCTACTCTTTTATTGCTCTCGCTAGATGGTTTTGTCTAAGTTTTTAAGGGTCCCTCTTCTCGCGTTTTGTGAATCCCCAAGCCTTGGAAAAGAAATGGCAGAAAAAATGGGAAGAGGCTCGACTATTCGAGTCAGAGCCAAGGGAAGACCAAGACAAGTATTTCGTGAATTCCCCTTATCCTTACATGAACGGATATCTGCATCTGGGACATGCATTCACTTACCTCAGAGCCGACATGGTTTCTCGTTATCAAAGAATGAAGAATAAGAATGTACTTTTCCCTTTTGCTTTCCATTGTACTGGGACTCCAATTGTGGCCGCTGCTCAAAGGGTCAAGGAGGGTGAAAAGGGCCAGATAAACGCGTTAAAGCAAATGGGCCTAAGTAAAACTCTTATCAAAACATTCTCAAGGCCAGAAGAATGGACAAAGTATTTTCCAGACAAAGCAATCGAGGATCTAAAGAAATTCGGAACTTCTGTCGATTGGAGGCGCAGTTTCATCACAACCAGTTTGAACCCACCATATGACGGGTTTATACGTTGGCAATTCAACAAATTATTGGCCAGAGAGTATCTAATCAAAGGCACTTTTCCAGTTGTGTGGTGCCCTAAGAGAGAAACCGTTGTGGGAGACCATGATCGCCTTTCAGGTGAAGGAGAAACACCCCAAGAATACACATTGTTAAAATTCAAAGGAAAAGATCACTTTCTTGTCGCAGCAACTTTACGTCCCGAGACAGTTTTTGGTCAAACCAATTTATGGATAGACGGAGATGGGACTTACACCAAAGCTAAAGTCGGAAATGAGACTTGGGTAATGTCTCAGGGAATGCCGTTCAAACTTAAGTTACAAGGACATAAAGTCAAGGAATTGGGCAAAATTCAAGGCAGGGATTTAATCGGTCAAAAATACATGGCGCCCCAAATTGATAATGAGATAATTGTTCTTCCATCTAAATTTTGTGACGCTTCAATCGGTTCTGGAATAGTAACCTCCGTACCAAGCGACTCCCCGGATGATTACCAGGGCCTTGTTGATTTGCAAAACTCATCCTCAGATTGTGAGAATTGGGGTTTGGATTATGAATTTGTGACGTCAATCCACCCTATCGCTATTCTGGATTCGGGAGAGATGGGCACGCTTCCAGCCCCCAAGCTCTGTAAAGAATTGGGGATAAAGAATCAGACCCAGAGGAAAAAACTGGAACAGGCTAAACAAGATTTGTACATGCATAGTTTTAATCATGGAATCATGCTTGATTCCACAGAGTATGTTGCCGGCAAACCCGTTGAAGAGGCTCGTGAAATCGTCAAGTATAAATTGATTGAAGAAGGAAAGTCCGTAATCTACTATGAGCTAACCGGTCCTGTTGAGTCACGCTGGCTTGCAGACTGCGTGGTCAAAATAGTGGACAATCAATGGTTCTTGGAATATAGTAGTGAAGAATGGACCAAGACTACTGAGAAGGCTCTTGAAACAATGAAACTATATCCTTCCAAGTCCCGTAGTCAATTTGAATATTTTTTACAATGGCTGAAGAACTGGGCCTGCGTTCGTGAAA
>DQOP01000112.1 GCA_015658585.1 Candidatus Poseidoniales archaeon
AGGGTCTTAGACTCCATTGGGGCGGAACGTATCACAATCGGATTCCATCCTATTTCCCGGCGTACCTGGTTTAGAACAGCACCATGTTTTCCTATTGCTCGACCGGGATTAACAGCCTCAATGATAACATCGCCATTGATTTCATCAAACTTTACATCTACTACTTCAGCCTCTTCAGGAAGAACCTCCAATAACTTCTGTTTTGCCGAAATGATTGGCTTTCTCACGCTGGGATCGGCCTTGATTATAATTCGTTTCCTGACCTTCTGGGCCAATGTCCTAATAACCTCATTGTTTTCCGAGAACATCTCAAGATTGGGTGTATAGAGAACAACATTTGATGATTCAACCTTTACATCTGTAAAGGTTATGTTATCTGGTATTACCTCAGTTGCGACTTCCTTGACTAGTTTTATTACGTCTTCTACGGCCATTTTTTGACCTTCCTGCTTTTTGTTTGACTAGCTACTTAGGCTGCCAATTTAGTCTGAATTTTAGCTATATCTTCCGGAGACACCTTGTGGTAACCATTGGAATCGATGACACACATCGAAATACCGTCCCCAGATGCTGAGTCTCTTTTCATTGCTGCAGTTAAGGCTCTGACGCCTAACATCTTGCCTTGCTCAACTGATAAATCTTCTATGAAACGATCCTCAAGTACTCCATAAACGAAAGGTGACCCTGAACCTGTGGTCTGGAACTTATCGGGTATCGATCCGCCTGCTGCATCTAATGAATAAACGTGACCACCTTCTGAATCAATGCCCCCCAAAAGAAGCTGAACCCAGAATGGCATATATCTCCTACCATTCATTATGTTAGCCATTAAAGTGGATGCTGCCCTCAAAGACATCGTGGTTCCAGTTTTCAACTCATACAATTTTACTTCAGCTGTCAACCACCGGGCCAACATTTGTGCATCTCCAACCAGACCTGCAACGGTCAAAGCCATATTATCAGATATCTGGAAGAGCTTCTGGGTTGTCTTGTGCCCAATCAAATTACCCATGGTGGCTCGCATCTCGGTCGCCATCACTATACCGTCCGTGCAAACCAAACCCAAGGTTGTTGTACCTTTTTTCAAATCTCTTTCTGTCAAAAACTCCCTCCAGGAAGTAAAACCGAGTGTTCAGTGGAGCTATGTATATTAGATTAATGCTCTAGTAAATAGTGGTAAACAAAAGTTAAATATCGGCCACCAATCGAGAAGTGAGGTAAAGTAATGTTCAAAGCCAGAATTAAAGCAGATAATCTAAAAGAATTCATAGGTACCGTGGGATCCTTAGTTGACGAGGCGAAACTGAATGTAAATGAAGATGGAATGCAAATCAAAGCTGTCGATCCATCACACGTAGCAATGATCGAAGCTAATTTGATAAAATCTGCCTTTGACAGTTATGAAACTGATGTAGCCGAAATGGGAATTGACGTCGACAAATTCAAAACCGTTCTAGCCGTTGCCGGAAAAGAGGATATGGTCAGCTTGGAGAAGGATGACAAACTGAACCGTCTTGTTGTGAATATCGGGAATCTGACTCGAGCCATGCCTCTTCTTGATACTTCAGGGATGCCGGACCCGAAAGTACCATCTCTTGATTTACCTGCCTTCGTAAGTGTTAGTGTCGAGGAAATATCACAGGGACTTAAGGCCTCGAAATCGGTTTCAGATCACATCGCACTTACAACGACCAAGGACAGTTTTAGGCTGGTCTGTGAAGGCGATAATCAAAACCGAGTTGACCTTACACTAGGCAAAGAACAACTGGAAAAACTGGTCTCCCCTGAGGAAACCACGTCCCTTTTCTCTCTTGAATACTTTGCACTAATGGTCAATTCATTGCCTCCCGACAGAATTCTACATATTAACTTAGGTACCGATTTGCCGGTTAAAGTGGATGCGGATCTAGCTATAGAAGATCTGACTGGGGCACAAGGCAATGTGAAATTCTTACTAGCTCCAAGAATTGACAGAGAATAATGAAAAAGGTTAAACATTTCCTCCATATTTCTGATTATGGAAGTGAGGAACTATGGGACATCCTGAACTTATCAAAAGAAGTAAAAGCAAAATTCAGGAATAGAGAAGATTATACTCCATTCAAGAATAAATCCCTGGCAATGATCTTTGCCAAACCATCGGCTAGAACCAGGGTCTCCTTTGAAACTGGATTTGAATGGATGGGAGGACATGCACTATTCTTAGGGCCAACTGATATCGGGATTGGAAAACGCGAAGCTATCAAGGATATATCAAGAGTTTTTAGTAGATACAATGATATGATTATGGCACGTCTTTTTGATCACAATCATATTCTGAAACTGGCTGAATACTCCACTATTCCTATAGTCAATGGGTTAACCGATTATAACCACCCATGCCAGATTATGGCTGATATTTTTACAGTGTGGGAACATCTAGGAAATATTGAAAATGTCAAGATTGTCTACATGGGAGATGGAAATAATATTGTCCATTCCTGGTTACATCTGGCAATGTGTTTTCCCCTTAATTTTGTGTGTTGTTGCCCTAAGGGCTATGAGCCTGACAAGGACCTGGTTAAACAGTCAAAAGACGCAGGTATTTCTACAATTGAAATAACGCATGATCCAAAAAGTGCCGTGAAAGACGCGGACGTAATCTACACGGATGTCTGGGCCTCGATGGGGCAGAAAGATGAGGCCAAGGCCAGAGAGAAGATTTTCAAGGATTTCCAAGTAAATGAAGAACTCATGGCCCTTACCGGAAAAAACACTCTTTTCATGCATTGTTTACCTGCTGAAAGAGACAGAGAAGTGACTGACGGAGTTATGGAATCTGATAATTCCATTGTTTTCGATCAGGCAGAGAATAGATTGCACGTTCAGAATGCGATAATGATCAAATTGAGCGAATAATGAAAGTAAAAAACATCGGGGTAATAGGTGCCGGCCAGATGGGGGCAGGAATTGCTCAGGTCTGTGCTGCGATAAGCAAGAAAGTCATTCTTTGCGATATCAAACAAGAATTTGTTGACAATGGATTGAAAACAATAAACAGGAATCTAGGAAGAAGTGTTACCAAAGAGAGAATCGATCAGGAGGATATGGACATGACTCTCGCCAATATTCAAACTACTCTGGAACTGAGCGACTTGAGTGAATGTGACATTGTCATAGAAGCAATTGTCGAAAATGTTGATATCAAGAAGATTTTGTTCCAAGACTTGGGTAAATCCTGTAAGGACGAGACAATCCTGGCATCCAATACCTCCAGTATTCCAATAGGTATTCTGGCGGAAGCGAGTGGAAGACCAAAACTCGTGGTGGGTATGCACTTCATGAATCCCGTACCAGTAATGAAACTGGTAGAGGTTATCCGGGCTAAATCCACTAATGACAGTACTTTTAATGCTACATTCAAACTTGCTGAGGACCTGAACAAGGTCCCAGTCCTGGTCAATGATTTTCCTGGATTTGTCAGCAACAGGATTCTCCTCCCCAT
>DQOP01000071.1 GCA_015658585.1 Candidatus Poseidoniales archaeon
TTGCAAAGCTTAATGAACTAGTACGAATCAGCGAGAAACTCAGATGACCGAGACCGAAATCAAAGAGCTGCTCATCGACGAGGATACGTTCCTTACCTGTGGTGTACACATTGGCACCAAACAGAAAAGCAAAGACATGGAACCATATGTCCACAAAGTGAGAGAGGATGGGCTCAGGATCTTAAATGTCAACCTGACCTCTGAAAAGATAGTTGAAGCGGCTAATTTCCTAAAAGAACATGAACCCAAAGATGTTTTAGTTGTATCGGCTAGGCAATATGGTTGGAAACCTGCAAAGAAATTTGCAAACACTTGTGGATTCCATTGTATAGCTGGAAGATTCACTCCGGGAAGACTGACAAATCCTGAAATGCGGCATTTTATAGAACCTAAGATAATCATTCTCACCGATCCTGCTGCTGATGCTCAGGCCTTCAGGGAAGCAATTAACATCAAGATACCTGTAATCGCCATGTGCGATTCCAACAATCTAACCAACAACGTAGACCTCATTATACCTGGTAACAACAAGGGACGGCGCTCACTAGCTCTAATCTATTGGTTACTCTCAAGAGAAATTTTAAGAATTAGGGGGGAACTAGGAACGGACGAGGACCTTGAAGAGACGATAGACGATTTCGAAGCGCCACTAATCTGAAGAGTTTTCTTTTTAAGAACAGAGCCATAGCGAGTTGTGTGGCTTTTCGAACTACTGTACTTCTTCTACTTTTTCCTTAGATTGAGACTGGAAGTACCTTTCTATTCGCAGGAAGAATATAGAAGACTGATAACCTTGAGAGCAAGGAAATTGGCCAAACGATACAACATTAAGATATATATCAAAGGGAAGCCTCAACCGGGATTTCTAGTTGCCAATCACACCAGCTATCTAGATCCTATTGTCGTGGAGGCCATTAAGGCAGGCGGAGCCGTTTCCAAAGTTGAAGTCAGGGATTATTTTCTATTTGGACCTATTGCAAGCAAGGTCGGAATGGTGTGGGTAGAGCGTGAAAATCGAAAATCCAGAACTGGAGCGATACAGCAATTGAACCAATGGGACGCGGCGAAAGACCCTCTCTGGATCTTTCCAGAAGGCACAACCTCGAGTTTTGGCGAATTAGGGCCTTTCAAAATGGGGGTCTTCAAAGCTGCGGAAATTACGGGACAGCTGATTCAGCCTCTGGTTTTTTGTTATGACGAACCATTAGTGGACTGGGGAAGAACCGGAAATGAAAAGGACCTGTTCAGTAGTATTCTAGATTTTTATAAAGAAAATATCAGAACCAATGTCTATTGCTTCTGGATGAAGCCTATGAAAGTAGGACCTGGTGAAGCTCAAGAAGTGGCTGATGAATTACGGCGAAGGATGTTAATTTATATCAAGAGGTTCGAGAGGGAACAGAATGGATAGGAAGCGCTGGGAAAAGGAAACTCTGGAATCGGCATTGAATGAGCACCCCGAAAGGAAAGAGACTCTATTGGATAGCAGAGAACGCCTGAATACACCCGAAGACACATACGGATCCAAATTCGAATTACCTGGAAAGGCACCATACACTCGGGGAATACATCCTACTGGCTATAGAGGAAAATTATGGACGATGAGGCAATATGCGGGGTTTGGAACTGCCAAAGAAACAAACGAAAGATTTAGGTTTCTCCTTGAAGAAGGCCAGAACGGATTATCTGTTGCATTTGACCTGCCGACCCAGATAGGATATGACAGCGATGATAAAATGGCCCTAGGTGAGGTCGGCAAAGTTGGTGTTGCCATAGATTCTATAGAAGACATGGAACTCTTGTTGGATCAAATACCATTAGGTAGCGTCTCAACCAGCATGACCATCAATGCACCGGCTTCAATACTTCTGGCAATGTACATTGCCGCAGGTAAAAATCAAGGCGTTGCTGAAGACAAATTGAGAGGGACCGTCCAAAATGATATACTCAAAGAATATATTGCACGAGGAACATATATATTTCCTCCAAAACAATCCATGAGATTAACGACAGATGTATTCGAATACTGTACCAAACATGTTCCCAAATGGAACACCATATCTGTTTCAGGATATCATATTCGTGAAGCTGGGAGTACTGCAGAACAGGAATTAGCATTCACCATAGCGAACGGGATAACCTACGCACAGGCCGCTGTCGAAAAGGGACTGGATATTGATGATTTTGCACCAAGGATGACCTTTTTCTTCAACGGGCACAACGATTTTCTATATGAAATCGCAAAGTTCAGAGCGGCTCGCCAGATATGGGCAAAAACGGTATCTGAGAGATTTGGGGCCAAGAATGAAAAATCAATGATGATGAAGTTCCATACCCAAACCGGAGGTTCCACACTAACTGCCCAGCAGCCGCACAACAATGTTGTTAGAACATCTATTCAGGCACTATCTGCAGTTCTGGGAGGAACGCAAAGCCTTCACACAAACGCGCTTGACGAAGCTTTGGGACTGCCATCCGAGAAAGCGGCCAGAGTGGCATTGAGAACTCAACAGATAATTGCTGAAGAATCGGGCATTCCAAACACAATCGACCCCTTGGCGGGATCTTATACAATTGAGACCATGACGCAGGAACTAATTGACAAAGCGGAATCATTAATCGGGGACATAAACTCCAAAGGAGGAATGTTAGCGTGTATTGAAGAGGGGTGGGTCCAATCACAGATTATGGACTCTGCATACAAATACCAGAAAGAGGTCGAAAGTGGAGAAAGAATAATCGTGGGTGTAAATGAATATCTGGAAGAAGAAAAGACCGAACCCGAGGAAATCACAAGAGTTGAAGATAAATCTATCAAGGACCAAATTCGAAGATTGAAAAATCTAAGAGAAAAACGCGGAGATGTTAGCCAATACTTAGATATCCTGGAACAAAAGGCCAATGCAGACAACGAGAACCTGATGCCCTCGATAATCAATGCCGTAAGTGCTAAGGTCACCATCGGTGAGATTTGCAATTCACTCCGAAAAGTTTGGGGTGAGTATAGGCCAAAAGAAATATTGTGATATTCAAGTAATTTTATCAATACCCTGTCAATCGACAATGACTTGGCGAGGCTAGGCTAGTTTGGTCAAACTGGGGGATTGTGGTTCCCTCGTCCCGGGTTCGATTCCCGGGCCTCGCCCCACTTTTTATACTGGTTAAGTTATAGCGTATTTAGCATGAAGACTACCTTGTACCAATTACACCTTACGGGAAGATTGAAGCATATTATAATAGAGGTAAAAGAAAATGAAATTCTTACCGAATGGTGGACATCGAAAGAAGATGAAGATGGTAAAAAACAGAGTACAAAAGAAACGGTTTATGGTAAAAACAGAGGTAGATCTAATGAAACCACAGATGAAGAACAAGCACTTCTAGAATTTGAAAGGAAAGTTAAAA
>DQOP01000107.1 GCA_015658585.1 Candidatus Poseidoniales archaeon
ATAACTGGGAACATTGCGAGGAAAGATTGGAATCACTCTATCAATTTGTGAAGAAAACTAATCTTGAAGGCGCCTAGTTATCTCATCTGGGGACAAGACCGTTGGTAATGTGTCCAAGGAACGAATCAGATACAACTCCGAGAAATCAAAGGGATCCTCAATCTCGGGATCTTCACCTATAGCCAACCTCAAGTAAGTGTCAATCATGGAATATTTGCCTGAAAGATTGAAAAGATTCGTAATCATGAAGAAACGTCCGATGTTTATTTCCGTAACGCAATATTCGTTCCGTGAGTTCATTTTGATGTCGACGTCATAATTACCGTGGGCCTGCCCTCCCGAAAGCTTCCCAATAACGTCAATGCAGAAATCGAATAGTTCCTTGTCGTAAACGGTCTTGGCCAGTTCAGGTGAAGATGACATGTTACTGGGTCGCGATGCGGCCTCAATGTAGGAAAGTCGCTCAGCTGCCTTCATCAATATGAGTTTGCCATTTTTCCATGTGCTCTGGCAAGCGAAATCCTGGCCTGGAAGAAATTCAGAGATTGTGAAATCCGAAATTAGCATTCCACGCATCTCATTCCAATACTTGATCCACCATCTAGCCTGCTCAGCATCCTTGACTTTGGTTGCCCCCTTGGAACCTGCACCCTTAATCGCACGACACCAAAGCAGATCGGAACTGAATCTTGAAAAGATATCATCCACATCATCTAGATTTTCCACATGGTAAGTCTCGGCCATACGAATTCCGTTTTCTACTGCAAAATTATAGAAATTCCATTTGTTCAGACATAAGGCCACAGATTCATGATCCGGGAAAAAAAGTTGAGTGTCCAACCTTTCTCTAATCTCTGATAATTTCTCGACCTCGGGATCATTAGTAGGAATAATCAAGGCCGGTTTCTGTTCGCTTATAATACGGGATATTCTTTCCTCATAATCAGGGGCCGAGGCGAGAGGGACAACAAAGCGACGATCAACATCCGCTCTGGCCACCTTATATTCAGAGATATCAAAGCCGATCAAGAAATATTCTTCTCTTTCCTTAATCGTTGTAATTATATTGTTAGCTCCACCCCCTCCTGCACCTGTGATAACTACTTTGGTCTTTGACATGTCTAATACATCATCTCTGAATTAGGATAAAATTTGAATTCTAATATGTTATTGGAAGGATCCTTCAAGAAAAATGTCAGATGCCTCTCCGGCATGTCCTCAAAACGGGTAAAGACGGGATTAAGCATTTTTACATCTTGATCCTTCAACTGGGCAACAAGGGAATTGAAATCTGATTCTTTGTAGAAAGTTATCCCAAAGTGCCGAGGGTATGGTTCAGGATCCGTATCTATCTTATCCGGAGCTAAATGACAGACCAATTGATCTCCAAAGAAGTCGAAGGTCACACGATCATCGTATTCCCGACAAAGCTTGCAACCCAGCTTAGACTGATAAAAATCAATAGTCTTCCGTAGATCCTTGCAAGGTATCGCTACGTGAAACGCATTCTTCGGATCTCTCATGGCCTTTTACCAGAACTACGATTATTTATAATCTAAGTTAGACTCAAAAGTTGAAGTCCAGCACTTGTGTATCAAAAGTCTGCAAGTTTACGGCAATCGCTCTACAGGGATCTGGCCGAAAGCCCATCATCTTCTGATAATCCGTCTGGGCTTGCCAAGTGCCGGGATTCAGCATCAGAACGCCCTTGTATCTCTCAATTCCGCAAGAATGAACATGGCCCGTAACAAAGATGTCAGGAATCTCTCGTATCAATAAGTGATCCTCTCTTTCCGGAGCTAGGGGGGTTTTGCCTCCATATATCGGTGCCATGTGCCTCCTGTTGAGCAACTCCTTCATCATTCCCATAGGATTGTCGTAGGAAAGGTCTCGGAGACTAACCAGATCATCTAGGGATTTACCATGGTAGCAGAGAATCTTGACACCCGCGATATCAAGTAGAACCGGGTTAGCTGTAAAGGTTAAATTGTCCTTGAAATTCTTTATCACTCTGTCAGGAAGGGGTAATTGAGGTTCCATAAGCCGGACTGCATCGTGATTACCCGGCATTATGACTGTCTGAATTTCTGTTGGAATCTTGGAAACTGAAGTTGCCAGTTCGGAGTACTGTTCCCAAACGTCAGTTATAGATAAATCATCTTCCTGACCCGGATAGGAATCAATACCATCAACAGCATCTCCAGCTATTATCAAATAACCTGGATTCGGAATCCATTCCTTGTGGTAATCAACTTCTCCATTCAACCAGGATATGAATTTATCCCATTCCCCATTTTTGAAGGTCTTGCTACCTAAATGTATATCTGAGATAAACAACGCAATGTAAGGTTCATCGGCTCGGGCAAATTCCCGATAACGGCCAACGTGCGGTCGTACTATTGGAGAATTCACGAACAAAAGATCGCCCTGTCTGCTAAGTTTACCAGACACACCGATAACCTCATCATGCAATAGATTCAGACTGCCTTCTTCTGGTTCAGTCAACATCAAGTTCAGGCGGCTTTTTGAATCCTCGATAGCAACCTTGATACGGCCATTGGGAAACGTCCGAATCTCTGCAACCATACCAATCACTTTGTTTTCCTCATCTGGATCCAGATTTGACAGACCCCCTGCGTCACGCATTGATGGATTTCTGCGCACCAGCCTTGAGAGTGTCTTGAAACGATCATTGAAAAGGGAAACATAACTTTCCAGCTTTCCATCCGCCAGACTTTTGTTGATCTGCCTCTCGATTATTACGGGAGGGATGTTGGTAATTTTAGGGCGGCTTATGGGCTTGGGAGGTTCAGGACGTTCATCAACTATGAGATCTGAAACACTAAGGAATAGTCTGGGACCATTCAGGGAATCAACTGACTTCTCAAGGAGCACCAGACCTTCGGGATGGTTAACAACATGAGTTACCAACTCGGGAGAAGGCATTAATTTGTGCTCTGAGAGCCAAGCAATAACTTCCTTTTCTTTGACTGACAAGTCCAACCCTATTAGGGAGAGAAGAAAACCCTTTTGTAATGGCAACTATGTAAATTGAAAGTGATTATATTCTATTAAAAAATGATTGGAAAATCTGGCTTTAAAAACAAAAAAAAGATTGCTTGGGACCCTTTGCATTTATAGCTGGTTTGCTATACCCAAGGCCCTGCTTATGGCTGGCGTATTATCTATGGGAAAGAAACAAAAGTCTGGAAAAAATAACGTTTTTGACATGCTCGTTCGGGAAGAACGCATTTTCAGGAACAGAGAGGCTTTGGCATCGACTTACATACCTCCAGAATTTCCTCACCGGGATAACGAAATTAACAATGTTGCAAACATTCTGAAACCGGCATTATATGGTGCGCGGCCATCCAATATATTAATATACGGGCAGACAGGAACAGGAAAGACCGCTGTCGCAAAATTTATTTGCAACCAGATTGTATCAAAAGCTAAGACTGAGAGTAAGAAGATTCATACGGCTTATATTAATTGTAAACAGACCAACACGCCCTATGGGATTCTAACAAATATCGGTAAGACTTATTCCAAGGATTGGGAAGACAAAGTACCAAATGCCGGTTGGAGAATCGACAAAGTGTATTCGGCACTCAAAGAAAAGGCTGATGAAGATGGTGGAATTGCAATCGTAATTCTGGATGAAATTGATACTCTGGTAAGCAAAAGTGGGGATGATATTCTTTACCACCTTACCGGTTTGAACTCGGATCTGGACAATTCGAAAATTTCACTCATCGGTATTTCAAATGATACGAGATTCACTTCGTGGCTTGATCCCAGGGTCAAATCAAGAATGGGAGAAGAATCATTGACATTTGCACCATACAATGCACTCCAGATCGAGAATATACTTGTACAAAGAGCAAAGATGGCTTTTCATGAAGGCGCCGTTGATCCTCTTGTATTGTCATACTGTTCCAGCAGAGCTGCACTGGAACATGGAGACGCAAGAAAGGCCTTGGACTTACTTAGAATATCGGCAGAAATTGCCGAAAGGGAGGGACAGGAAATCGTAACTGTAAAGTATGTTAGCAAAGCAGAGAATGTTATGGAACATGATTTGGTCCGTAGCCTTATTTCAACATTACCACTACAGCCCAAAGTAACTTTAGCAAGTATTATCCTAAACCGGGGATCCAAAGAAAACGGACAGCAAACAACCGGTGAGGTTTACAATACCTACAGTCTAATATGCAAGCGGTTCAAGGTAGAACAACTGACACAAAGACGGGTTGGCCATATTATATCTGAACTGGATATGCAAGGGCTGATCAATGCTAAAGTGGTCAGTCTGGGAAGGCAAGGAAGAACCAGATACATTAGTATAGCAATCGAACAGAGCCAGATTGATGGTGCTCTGGATAATGATTCATTCTTATCACGTGTTATCAAAGAAATAAAAATGTCCGGGTATTTGAGCAGTATGCAACTCAGATTAATCTGATTTTCCGGAATCTCGTTTCAGGACACCTTCTTTCCATCCTTGTTCCCATCCGGCTGCAATTGCGGCTTGCAGACCTGCCTTTCTAGCTGCGATTCTTGTCAGATCCAAGACTGCTTCTCTCTCCTCCTTCAATTTTTGATTGTTAACAGTTAGCGATATTTTCCTTGCCTCTTCGGTCAACTTCCTGGCCTCAGACCATATGCCATCTACTGCATTCTTCAAAATTTGATCGCCGGCAGGACCTGGCGGTGCAGAGATTGCAGCTGCAAAACCTTCCTCTTTGGCTTCCATAAATGCTTCGGACTTCATCGCCGTGCCTTTGCCTTTTTCCATCCCGTACTTGGCCCAGGACTCTTTTCCCATGAATATCGAATTAACAGTGGACTAAAGAAGTTGAGTCCACAAAGACTACTCTATTATCGATTCGTCTTCCAGGTCATAATTGAAGGTATAGAAATATCCTATCTGGGCCGTGAATACCATCAACCATTCGAAGATCGCTACCTTGTAGTGGATGATGTGGTCATGATCTGGATCCATTGACATATTCATGAACAGAGGTCTGCATGGCTCTTCACAGACGTCAGTGGTCAAAGCCCGGACGGAAAGTCCCAGAAGGACCATACAGGCATATCCTGCCAAATTCAATGCTAGCCTGGTCTTGATCACGTCTTTCGGATAATTATCTATTTTTCTGACCACCAGTATCGCGATCGTTCCCAAAAGAAGAGTGAGGTAGAAGTACAATGCAGCCGTGACGCCATGCGGTATCGGATATTCATTGTAAGGCAGATTTACGGTCCAGATGAAGGATACCGTTCCGACCTGAGCCATTATGACGAATAACAGATTGAACCAGAGCCATTTCGGATCTGCATTCGAACTACGTAGTTGTCTGTCCCATTTGTTGTACAATTTAATCCAGATTGGTATTGAAATTACTCCGGCCAGACTCAAGCCAGCAGACCACAGAGTTCCCTCAGGAGTGGCCTTGTCCAGCTCCGAGATCATAGGTAACCAGGCACTGTGGTGACCATTGCTCACACCTATGATGTATGGTATTACGAGCGACAGGAACGCCGTCAGCAACATGAAATTCAGTACTTTCTGGCCTTGGCTCTGATTGCGATAGATCAACTTCATGAGATACAGATTCGCTTGTTCGCACTTTAAGTTTGTGCCCTAATCTCTATAAGTATCTGGGAAGAACAACAAAAGAACGGTTATGATCTCCAACCTTCCTAACATCATCAACACAGAAAGAAAAAATAAGGTTGGGTCCCCAAAATCACTGTATGTTTCCGTGGGGCCAATAACACCTATGCCCGGACCTATATTGGACAGACATGAAAGGGAGGTGGATATACCATCGATCAAGGTCAGACCGGGTTCCAGATACAATGTCACCAGAGAACCTATCAAGAAAATGATAATGAATATAAAGAAAAAGACACCGACATTACGGAAAAGATTCTCATCCAGAACCTTGTCCCCAATTCTAAGTTTAATGATAGCACGAGGATGTATAACCAAGACCAGTTCCCTCCTCAAGGCCTTCAACAACAGCATTATTCGTACCATCTTGATTCCACCCGTTGTGGATCCCGCACAACCGCCCATGAACATAACTAACAATAACACAAAGACTGACATTCTTGGCCAATCCGTATAATTTACCGTTGTGAAGCCAGTGCCTGTCAATAGGGATGCGATTTGGAAGGCTGTATGACTAAAATTGGAGGCGATATCGGAATTATCCTTAGACTCCAGAACAAGATTTACAAATATTAGAGAAAAAGAAGTCAGAACCAGGAAGAAATAAAATCTTAATTCATCATTACCTCTAAAAAGGTTAAACGATTTCTTTATCCTTAGAGAAATAGGATTCTCACTATTGAGCAACGTAGTGGATACGTAATACAGTAAAACGAAGTTTACGCCTGAAATTAGCATAAAGAAAGTAACGATCGAATCGGCAGCCGTGCTGTCGTATGAACCAATCGATTCCACCTTTGGTGAGAAACCACCGGTTGAAACAGTTGAAAAGGAATTACAAATAGAATCGTAAAGAGGAATATCTCCCAGAAAACGGAGAAGGACTATCTCGGCTACGGTCAAGGCAAGGTACAAACTCCACAAAAGGCGCGCTGTCTGGGCCATCTGAGGTTTTAATCTGGTAAGGCCAGTTCCTGGCATCTCGGCCTGAAGAACCTGAATGCCACCTCCAAAAAGCCTTGAGAAAATAATAGTAGCCAAAACAATAATTCCCATTCCCCCCAACCATTGAGTCTGTGATCTCCACAATAGAAGTGATTTAGGAGCATCAAAATATCCTTCTTCATATTGGCTGGAATTTACGATCGTGGCACCCTCAGGAACCTCAAACATAGTTGCACCAGTTGTTGTCAGTCCGGACATGGACTCGAACAGGGCTCCGGCCAGACCAATTTCATATGACATCAAGCCCATCTGTTCCGATACCATGTAGGGTATGGCCCCAACAACCACCATAATTATCCAGACCACACTGACCAGGACGAAAGCTTCTCGATTTCTGATATCTTCATCAATATGAAAATAAGAATAAAGAAAACCACCACCAGCTATACTCAAGACCATAGGGATACCAAACATCCGAAGCAAGTTCAGAATATCCTCACCCAAGATTAGGCCGGCCAGAATAGGCAAGATAAAAGATAATCCAAAAAAGGCTATAATCGTTCCTGCAAGATTTAGTATGAGACTAGCTCTCATTAATTACTGGAAAAAGTTCTCCACCTCAGGTAGTTGATTTTTAAGGGTGAATACCAAAACATGATCCCCTGCCTGCAAAACCGACTCACTATCTGGAAATAGTGATTCGCCATCTCTGTTAATCATAGCTAGCAATGTATTATCCGGAACATTGAGATCCTTGAGTTTCGTATCAGTTTTTCCATTCTTACCGTTAATCAAGAACTCGCGAATTGAGGCATCGCCGCCCTCCAATTCTTCCATGCCCTCTAACTCGTCTGTCGATGTGACACGATTTATTATTGCATTAACGGTAATTCTCTTTGGATTTATCAAAGTATCGATACCTATGTCTTGAACGACGTACTCCAATTCGGTCTGATAGACCAAGGCTACGGTACGCTTCGCCCCTTCCTTCTTAGCCAATAGGCAGCTCAGAACATTAAGGTCCTCTCTGTCAGTAGCAGCGACGAACAAATCCTCGTAACGTATGCCCTCTTCTCTCAAAAAATGGCGATCGGTCGGAGAACCAACCAATACTCGAACCGCTTCAGGAAGCTGGGAACTAGCAATCTCAGCCATCTCCTTATCGGGTTCGGTAATGTAAATTTCAACCTCTTTGTACCTTTTTGCGACCTGTTTAGCAAGTCTGATAGCAATTTTGCTGGTACCAGCAATCATTATACGTTTGATATTCCTTTCACCGGTTATTTCCTTGGGTATTCCTAATACCTTGGACAATGCCTCTAATTCACTGTATTCACTAAGTAAAACCATTATCCTATCTCTGGGCATCAATGTGTCGCTAGACGTGGGGATAATCACACCTTCCTCCCGTGCAATCAGGACAATACGGCAATGGGGTGGCAAAGAAATATTTCCAAGAGGGCGACCGACAGAAGGTGAACTATCACTCAGCCTGACCTCCAAAATTCTAAGTTTCCCCACCGAAAAATGTTCCAATCTGGTCAGAGCCGGTCTGGAGAGAATTTGCCATATCCGGTGCATTGCTAATTCATCCGGGCTAACGTAAGCATCGACCCCGAAGATTTGCTGATGGTTTTGTTCGGACGGTAAATCAGTGAATGCCGAATCGTTGATTCGAGCTATAGTATTACAGCCTGCTTGTTTGGCAAGAATACAACTCAATATGTTAACCTCATCCTTTCCGGTTACCCCAATAAATATATCAGCTCCCTCTAAAGAAGCTTCATCAAACAGAAGCCTTGGCGAAGCGGCATTCCCCTGGAAGACTTGTGCATCTAGGGTCTGTGCACGCTTTACGGCAGCGGGATTGGAATCTACTAATGTTACCTCGTGTCCTCGATAAACAAGGTCACGGGCGACACGGAATCCAACCTCACCAGCACCCGTAATGAGGACTCGCATTATTGCCTTCACAAGGAGGGTTTTTTAAAAGCTCTCGTAGCGATTTAAGACCAGTTTCGGACCTCAAATTGCTTTAATCCATATGAAGCCGCTATTCCGCCACCAAAAAATAAGAAGGTCAAGAATATAGAGACTATAGGTAAATCTTCAAGGACCTGAAGATATAGATTGGGAGACAGTCCTTCTCCGTCATAGTTTTCCTTCCAAGGCCACAACGTAATCAACGAACCACACATTAATCCAGATAACATTGCCATTGTATTGTCAAGATATTGATCTATCATGTACTTCATAACTGGAACAAACGTAAACAAACCGATTATGCCACCCAGAATCAGATACATAAGTGGCTCCAGACCCCCTCCATGAAACGAACTAGCTATTGAATTGTATTGTCCAAGGGTTAGAAGGACTAAAGCCCCGCTTACACCAGGTAGCAACATAGCTGTGAGAGCAAACATCCCGCCAACAATTAGCATAACTTTACTGTCACTATCAGATTCTAAATTAATGCTAGTGTAAACGAAAACAACTCCTGCCACTGCCAGAAGATAGTGCTTGAGCTCGGGAGTAGCAACATAACGCCATGGCTCTCTTATGCTAAAAAGTACTAAACCAAAAAAGAAAGAGAAGATGTAAGGTCCTGTTGAATCTTTAC
>DQOP01000087.1 GCA_015658585.1 Candidatus Poseidoniales archaeon
AAACACTTTTTGGAGGAAAACCGGAAACCCACGGACGTTGAACTTCAGGCCATAGATCAGGCATGGTCAGAACATTGTTGTTACAAATCTTCGAAGTCCATATTGAAGGAGACGATTTTCGGACTCGAATCCAGCAAGAAGGTAATCGCTCGAGAAGATGCAGGAATCATGGAATTCGATAGTGAGCATTACTATGTGGTAGGACTCGAATCCCACAATCATCCTTCAGCGCTGGACCCCTATGGCGGATCTGCGACTGGTATCGGGGGCATACTAAGGGACGTGGTGTGCATGGGAGCCCAACCTGTTGCTCTAGTGGATTCCCTATTTTTTGGCGAACTGGATTTGCCCATGGAAAAATTAGCTGATGGCGTCAAGCATCCTAGATACTTGATGGGAGGGGTTGTCGCTGGAATTCGTGACTATGGCAATCGTGTAGGAATACCGACCGTTGCCGGACAAGTTTCTTTTCATCCTAAATACACTTACAATCCTCTCGTGGTCGTAGGTTGTGTAGGGATGGTACGTAAGAAGATGATGATCCACAGTCGTGCCGGTGCTGTAGGAGATGTCTATATTCTAGCTGGAGGTCGAACGGGCCGTGATGGAATCCATGGTGTAACATTTGCATCCCGTGACCTGGATACCAGATCCGTCGATGACATCGGAGCTGTACAACTAGGAGATCCCATCACCAAGGAACCATTGATGCATCTGTGTTTAGAATTGAACGAAATGAAACTCTTGACCGGAATGAAGGACCTGGGAGGAGGAGGGCTGTCTTGTGTTGTTGGTGAATTGGCATTGGATGGCGGTTTTGGGGCGAGGGTGAACCTGGAGAAAGTTCCACTGAAGGTCGAGAATATGGCTCCTTGGGAGATCTGGGTGTCTGAATCACAGGAAAGGATGATGTTCACTGTAAAGCCTGAAGACGTGGACCGAGTTCTAGCAATATCTAAAGCCTGGGACGTAGAGGCGGTACCAATAGGCAAGGTCATAACTGAAAAAAGAAATATTGTTAGATTCAATGGCGTGGAAATATTGAACTTGGATTTGGAATTCACGACAGGGGGGCCTGTTTACAATAGACCATACAACTTACCGGATTACGATACTGGACCTGCTGCACCGCTACCAGAATATCCTGCCGATTTAGGAAAGACAATTCTGGATCTGGTTAGCCAGCCAGAGGTAGCATCCAAGGATTGGGTAATCAGGCAATACGATCATGAAGTAAGAGGAAAAACCGCCCTGAAACCAATACAGGGACCAATCGGAAAGGATGTACCGGGAGATTCATCGGTTCTGAAGCCTGTCGATGATTCCTGGAAAGGATTAGCTCTGACTACAGACGTGAATCCCTATCTGATGGAGGCGAATCCATACCATGGAACCAGGAGTGCTGTGGAAGAGGTCTGTAGAAATCTGGCCGCAGTAGGGGCTAGAATCGATTCTCTGGCAGATTGTCTATGTTTTGGTAATCCGCGCAAGCCAGACATCATGGGTCAATTTCGAGCGAGTTGTGAAGCGCTAAAAGATGCGGCGATGGCTGTTGATGTGCCTTATGTATCCGGAAACGTTAGCCTGTACAATGAAACCGCAGATGGGGCAATACCTCCAACACCAGTATTGATGGGAGTTGGGCTAGTAGAGGATATTCGGAACTGTACTACAAGCGACATGAAAAGAGACGGTTCTATCTGGTTAATTGGAAAAACCAAAGAGGAGATGGGGGCAAGTTTGTATTACCGAAGTATTGGCAAGGATTGTCCCAATATACCCAAAACAGATTTTGATTCGTTCATCCCACGAATGGAACAATTGATTCAGGCGATAGAGCAAGGGGAGGTTGTGGCTTGCCATGACATCTCCACTGGAGGAATTGCTGTAGCTGTAATAGAAATGTGTATGAGTGGCGTAGGTGCCAACATCGGACTTGGTGAAGATATGAGAGCCGATGTAGAGCTTTTCAGTGAATCAAATGGAAGATGGATCGTGCAGGTTGCAAACGGTAAGGAGAAGGGTTTTGCAAGAAGATTCGATTATGCAACCAGAATTGGGGAAGTTGGAAAGAATATCGCTTTCAGCAAAGATAATGATGTAATAGCCGAATTCGAAATTGACGAACTAAGGAGTGCATGGACGAGACCTGTGTGGGATAGGCTAGCTTAAGCTTTTATCGAGTGCTTAGAATAAAAGATAACTATGAGCATTGACGCCCTACTGATTTTGGTTATTTTTGTAATCGCTTTCGTACTTATATTAGGCGAATATGTCCACCGTACTTTAGCTGCTTGGGGCGGAGCTCTGACAATGCTTATTGTTGGATATAGTTATGGATCACTAAGTTGGTGCAGTGGGCATCTATTCGGATTTAAAGAAGATACAGAAATAGAAGGCCCTTATTATGCAATAAAGCACCAATGTGAAAATAATCTATTCACAGCTATTGACTTCAATGTAATAGGTTTGCTAATGGGAATGATGATTTTTGCAGCCATGCTAGAAATATGTGGCTTTTTTGAATTTGTTGCTATAAAAGCTACAAAATTATCCAAAGGAGATCCTTGGATGCTTGTAGTTTACTTAGGTACTTTTACAACCTTAATTTCAATAGTCATTGATAATGTAACAGCTATAATTCTGATTGCACCTATTACTATTAAAATATGTGACAAAATAAAAATTAGTGCAATTCCACCATTGATTGCTGAAGCTATTCTATCTGATACAGGAGGTGTTGCCACACTAGTTGGAGATCCACCTAATGTTATGATTGCATCATTTACTGCCGACGCAGGTACTGCGTTCACATTCAATAGTTTCATCGAGCACCTGACACCTTTGACATTTTTCGCATGGGTTATAACACTAGGATATATGAGGTATTACTATAAAGATTGGAGAGAAACAAAGCCTGAAAACGTGAAAGAAATTCTGAATGAAGACGAATGGGCTGCCATAAAAGATAATGGTATGTTGAATAAAACTTTATTGACCTTAGCCGGCACAATCATACTATTTTCTCTACATGAACTAGTGCTTAGTCCTCGTGGTATACACATAGAAATTTCAGCAATTGCACTAGGTGGGGCTGGAATTGCTATGATGTTGAGTTTACCAGATGTTCATCATGTTATTGAAAAAGTTGAATGGACTGCATTGCTATTCTTCGCAGGTTTATTCACAATGGTGGGAGCGCTTGAACATATGGGGCATCTAGAAAATATTGCCAAATGGATTTTTGCTAAGTTTGGCCCAGATGGATCGATTTCGAATGAAGCGGTTATATTAGCTATAGTTATGATATGGGTCGCTGCAGTGGCATCAGCTGTAGTAGACAATATCCCTTTCTGCGCAGCAATGCTTCCTATTATTCACAATTTGGGAGAAATGAGTATTGATCCAGAGACTGGAATGGCTGCAGTGAATGTAGTACCATTGTACTGGGCCTTGGCAATGGGTTGTGGTTTTGGTGGAAACGCAACGCCTATTGGATCAAGCGCTAATGTAATGACTGTTTCAATAAGTGAAAGAAGCGGTCATAAAATTACTACCAAAGAATGGATAAGAGTTGGACTGCCTGTAATGCTCATAACCTGTGTTGTAGCAACAATATTCATGTATTTGTTCTATGATACTCTGTATGTATATCCCTAAGAGAAAAGATCCTTACCACAATCAGAACATACACCCTGCATGTTTACTGGCTCTCCACAATCCGGGCATTCCTGAAGCTCCCAGAACTTATCCAACCAGGCATCAACCAATTCCGGCTCATCTGAATCCTTGATCATCTGCAATTCATAGTTTCCTTTTTTAGTTATCCCGGACAATTTAACCAACCTCTCCAGACCAATCAGGAGATTGGTCTCAACTTCTTTCTTTGAGGTGAAATAAGGTGCCAGAAAGACACCTGCAATGAAAGAAGCCATATGAGTTCCATGACCTATACCATCCTCTGTACCTAATCCGACATAGAGAGTCTCCATTCCAATGAACACCAGTGTCGCAAGCAATACCGGTACCCGATGCATGAATATCGGGCCCAGGAGCATCGGAATCTCGTCACGGGGGTAGAGCAAGGCAAAACCACCCATGATGCCGAAAACAGCCCCTGAGGCACCGATATTGATGGTTTCAAGGCCTGTTTCATTCAAAACCGATATTGATCCTGTTACCAAGGAACCTATGATCCCGCTGATAAAGTATATCCTGAGAAAGGCCCGAGAACCTATTCGGTCTTCGAAAGGTACTCCCATCAGAATCAGAATCAGCATATTCATCAACAGGTGCATCGGCCCTCCATGCATGAACATGGCACTGATCAGAGTTAACAACCCGAATTCAGGAGACTCGAGATACATCGATCTGAATCCCAGTTCAACAAGTGCCTCAATGCCTGATTGTGGGGAAAATCGATACATGATCGCCCATACTGCAAATATCGCGAAATTGATGAACACCAGCGATTGTGATACCATGAACTC
>DQOP01000003.1 GCA_015658585.1 Candidatus Poseidoniales archaeon
CACCGAAATCCCAAGTGTAGTTCACAATATTACCATCCTCATCCCAAGACTCATCACCGTAAAATTGCAATTCGAAATCTTCGGCTATCACCGCTTCATCCGCGTCAGCAACCGCATGTGGTTTTGACAAGAAACTGATATCTACGATGATATTGCTCCCGTCCACCTCGATATTCTCAATTTTCCATCCTGATTCAGTGCTGTTGTAAGCCAGCGAATCGGGATAGGTGTCTTTTGAGAATGAACCTGAATTGTACGGATCCTCATCATCTCCTCTATTCGTTTTATGGTCAAGATCGTCATCGCCGTCCGCTTCTTCCAGATCTACCAATTTATGGTCTTCATCACTATTGCCAGTTTGGCTATCATCAATATGCCAGATCAACAATCCTCCCCCTGGCAGATATTGATCATATTTCAGCTGTTGTCGATTCTCTATCAAGAAATATTCATCTGAGCCAGACCAATTCCCGGGTATCGGAAGCAGGTACACGACCCCTCCATTCTCAATTGGTTCCAAGACTAGATTGGTGAGATCATCGGTAACCACAACGGGTTCAATCCATCCTAATTCATATCTGGCCCAGGCACTCGGATACACCGGGGTCTCTCCATTGTTCGCCCATGATCCAGATCCCATTAATCCCCAATTGCCAATACCTTCAGATGAATCATCATAATCATACAAATCAGGTAGTTCCAATTCGTGTCCAAATTCATGACACCAGACTCCTAGGGGGCTTCTTTCACCGTTTGAATTCTCGTATTCGGGCGCCTGTGTGATCTTCTTTATCTCGTACCCATTATCATCAGTCTCGATGCTGGTTGACCAGTGGATAGACCAAATATCATCACTATTTCCACTTGATTCTTCACCGGGTCCGGAATGTATTACCATCACGGCATCATAGTCCCTGTAATCTATGTCATCATCAGCAATTTCAACACTATCCCTGACGAAATTCTGATTTTCAGTCCCATAATCCTCGGCATCACCGTCTAGGGTATAGGGTCCAAAAACATCGCCTTCAATGTTCAATTCGCTTCTGGAGACCTCATCAAAATATTCCCACATGGAGTCAGTTTCGCCGAATGCTAAATCCTCGAAATAGTCTTGATCATGGCCATCCTGATATTCCTGATTCTCAAATTCTGAAAGTATGAATACAACTTGAATGGTTCCAGTAGAAGGTGCAGCCTCAGTACCTACTGAGAAAATAATTCCCAAACTCAATATTCCTAAAACAAATAGGTATATTCGGGACATATCAAACCAATATAGTCGGGATATTAAAGTTCAACCGGAGACAAAGCCCAATGGGTCTGCCAATATGTTATCTCTGGCCTCGTGTGAGATTTTGACTGGTTTGTCACCGAAAAATACCTCTGTATTATTCCTCATTGACTCCAAGGTTGCTATGCCCATTGCAAAGTTGATGGCGGCCCCCGCTCGGAAACCGGCATACTCCTCAGGTATAGCGCTAAGGTAAGCCTTTACGGGTTCAATATGCAGACTGGCATTATCAATCATAGCGTCCAATAGTTCCATACCTTTCTCCTCGTTCTCTGGTTTCAGTAGGTCTGCAGGTACCAAGTTGTATTTTTCAAACAGGAAACCTGGCCAGAATATTTTTTCATTATCAATAATATCCTCTCTGAAATCTCGGACAATATTTACTTTTTGTAAGAACAGACCAAAGTCTCTTTCATTATCCCTCAGAATTTGTGAGTTTTCATCTCCTAAAACTTTGGATCGCGTCCTTATCAATTCCGTCAGGAAACCGGATGGTGTGCCTGCCACATAATAGCAATATTCATTCAGGTCCTCAAACGAATAAACTTCCTGTTTCAGAAACTTTTGCATCCCAAAATTCATTTCCTTTAACCAACGAACCATGCATTCCTTGGTCCTTTCGTCAAAGCTACTGTGAACCGTCAAGATTCTTTCCATGTTCTTGATCAGGTCCCGATAGTTAGGATTCAATACCATTTCATCAGCAGATTCTGCCAGTTTTTTGGCCTTTGCCTTGGCAGATGAGCTATCCGGGCTTTCCAGAATCTCCATCATTGTGTTCATCGAGTTTATTCTTTCTTGAAGACTGATTTCCCTTCTACCTATATCATCCTCGAAGGTATCCAGAATCCTTGCCTCTAGATAACCAACCATTATTGGCGCTAGGATATTTTCCTCGACCAAGGGAATCGTAAGCGCAAATGAGCGGGACACGGATTGAAGAGCACTTTTACAATAATCCAAACTGTCTTGGAACATCTCTCCAGTTTTGCTTTTGACGGTTCCGTACAGGGATGGCATCTTGACCTCGGTTTCGGACTCCATAAATTGACAAAGCGTATATAAAAGTAGGGTTTCACTATCGACCATGCTTCCCTTATCAAGGATGCCAGTCGAGGTCGTACGCCAGGTTACAACATTACTGTTTGATTTGGACGGTACCTTTGTCACAGAGAATAATCTGGAAGCCGAATCCTACCGATCACTGGAGAGAGTTAGGGAAAATGGGATCAAGACAATAGCAGTTACTGGAAGACCTGCTGGCTGGTGCGATCTCATGGCTCGTTGGTGGCCAGTTGATTCCGTTGTTGGCGAGAATGGGGCATTGGCCTATTCCAAAAAGATGGGTAAGATTGAAAGGCTGAGTTTTCACAGTCCAGTTGATAATGGTTCATATCGGAAACGTTTGGATTCATTGTTTGCGGACCTTTTGACCAAGTTCCCAGGCATTAAGCTGGCCGCAGATCAGCCATTCAGACAATGGGATATTGCAGTTGATATGGCCGAAGAATCAAAAATATCACTTCAAACGGCTATAGAGATTGCCGCCTATTGTAAGGAAAGAGGAGCCCAGGCCTCAATTTCCAATATTCACGTAAATATTTGGTTCGGTGATTATAACAAACAGGAAATGTCCCTTAGGGTTCTGGAAAGTCTGGGACAGGATGCAAGCACGGCCATGTATATTGGCGATTCGCCGAATGATTCTCCTATGTTCGGTTATTTTCCCTTGTCCGTCGGTGTCCGTTCGGTCCTGAAATACAAGGATATAATAGACAATCATCCAGTTTATGTCACAGACGGAGACGGCTCCCAGGGCTTTGTTGAATTAGTGAATTATATTATTTCGACCAAGTGACGCCCTTCTGATTTTGATAGTTCCCACTTCTTTCAGAATACAATGACCTTGCAGGTCCGGATAGCATCTCGAATACGACCTGGGCAAACGTTGTCCCGACACTTATAGAAACATTCTCGTCGCTGGAATTGAAACCGAGTAGCGTCAGAGTTCCATCGAAACCAGAATCTATCTTTCCGAAGCTACAGGCTATTCCCTTTCTGGCCCAACTGGTCCGTAACCATAGTTGGGCACATAGATTTGCACCACATGAGATCCTTTCCTTCGTGGAGATCGCAAATCTGACTCCTGCAGGAATATCCAGGGATCCTTTGGATACCTTGGATTTTTGAGGAATCTCTATTTCATCTATGGTCAGGTCATATCCATTCGGTGTGAGATTGTCAACATTGAATGGTTCAATCTCCAATTCTCCCAGATCTATTGCAGATAAGATGGCCTCATCTGATAAGACCATCATTTCTTTTCTCTTATTTCCTTCAGGAATTTCTCGGCCATATCGGCCCGTACTTTACCTGACCTCTTCAACATTTCAGCCAGTTCATCAATCTCATCCTTGCCAGCTCCAGCCTGAACTGCCAAATTCCTTGCGTGTAATCCCATATGTCCTCTCTGAATTCCCTCTGAGGCCAATGCTCTAAGGGCTCCCAGATTCTGGCAAAGGCCTACTGAGCAGATGATTTGTGACAGTACGGCGGCACCTCCTGGAATCTCCAGATTGAGAATCTTGACACAGGCTTTTGCAGTAGGGTGGGTTGTTGTGGCTCCTCCAACAAGTCCAACAGCCATTGGAAGTTCTATACTTCCCTTGAGACTCCCATCCTCAGTCTTTTCCCAATCGGTAAATGAGGAATGCCCTTCCTTCCACTGGCCATATGTATGAGCCCCGGCTTCAATAGCCCGCCAATCGTTTCCAGTTGCTATAACCACCGGATCAATTCCATTCATTATTCCCTTGTTGTGTGTGGCGACTCTGAATGGATCCGCACAGGC
>DQOP01000025.1 GCA_015658585.1 Candidatus Poseidoniales archaeon
AAGATTGGACGTAATCCAGTCCATGTTGGAACTTGGACAAGTGAACCAGTTACATTTGACATTGCTTTAAACATAAATTCTTTTGATGTCTGGTGGGAAAATTTAGAGGATAATGACGGCACCTGTGAATGGACAATTACAATTCAAGTGAATGACCAGGATATTAGCGAAGATACGAGCGATTGTCAGCATAACGGTGAAGAGCTAGAGAAAGGTAGCCATAATCTAGGGACAAGCATTAATTTAGTAGCAGGAGACACCATTGGAATTGATTTAGTTTTTGAGGGATGGGATGATATAAAAATACATTATGACAATGTGACTTATGATACTGGGCTCGGCATAACTGGAAGCCACCTGTACTTATTCAATGGAATCTGGAAAGGAAACATGGTGAGCATAGAATTCGCCGAAGCATGGCCTACGAACTGGGAGACAAACCTTGACGGCAAATATGTGATGGTGATGGGAGATGATGGGTACATGGTAGACAATGACATGGCAAGTGTGAGAGATGGAAATGAATATTCCTTTCAGGGAAATAATAGCACTACTATTGAAGTTACATCCACTGTGATTGAATGGACCGAAATAACTGGAACTGGGATAAAGATAATGATGGACTACACGACTTTTAATCATATGCCCGGAAACAATACTGGAAATGGAACTATGGGTAATCCACCTAGAGTTACTTTAATTCTTGAAAAGGCGATAATACTCCTTGATGATGATGGTATCCTAGGCTTACCTGGATTCGAGATGATTATAGCTATTCCTGCAATAGCTTTTGCGGCAAGAAGAACTAGGAACTGAACGATAGCATTCTCTGTATCGGTTTTGACGCTCTCTGAACAATTTTCTCAGGAAGTGTTACTTCCCACTTAGAAAGGTCACTGCCTGAATCGATGGCCTCCAGTATGGGCCGAATCTTATCTAGGGAGATTTGGGCCATATGACTGCAACGAATCGAACAGGCTGTTGCAAACTCCACTGTCGGAAATTCTTCCATCAGGTTCGATGTTAACTCACATTCGGAAGCAATGAAGGCTTTCTCAAGACCTCCATTCCTGACTCGGCGGGAAATATCATTGCTGATCTGGGTGGTACTTCCATAGAAATCGGCCTCCTGCAATACTTCAGGTTTACACTCCCAATGAACATAAAGCATCCGATTTTCACTATCCCTATCAATTCCAAATGTTCTTCTAACGGACAATATGTCCTCTAAACTAAATTTCTCGTGAACTTGACAGACTGCGCCCTTGGTACCATTATCATTTCCAGGATACAAGATTTTCTTCTTTCCTTTTAAGACCATTTCCAGATTCTGAGCAAAGAAGAGATCCGGGACAAATATTAATTCATCTCCGGGCATTTCCAGAGCTATTTGTTCTGCATTAGCTGAAGTACAACAAACATCACATTCAGCTTTCGCTTCGGCATAACTATTGATATAGATCATGACCGGGACACCAGGGTATTTCTCCTTGAGATTCCTTACATCCTGGGCACTGAAATCATCAGCCAACGAACAGCCGGCCGTTTTATCAGCAATCAGAACCGTCTTTTCGGGATTCAGGATCTTGGCAGTCTCTGCCATAAATCTCACGCCATTGAATATAATATACTGAGAATCGGTCTGAACCGCAGTCATACTCAATGCAAGGGAATCTCCTTGTTCATTCTGTTCGGAAATACCAAAGACCAGCGGCTCCATGTAATTGTGCCCAAGTATGACCACGTCATGCTTCTTCTTCAACTCCAGTATTCTATGTACGGTACTTGCATGGGCCTCAATATCTATTGGAGTCAAAGTGGGGTTGTTACGTGAATAAATCTCTTCTTTTACAGACTCCAGGGTCAAATCATGAGTTACGGCAGAACTAGATTCCATAGGTACGCGATTGCACGCAATATGCAGGGATATAAATGTAATGTTCAGTCGTTTTACAAAGGTGACTTTTAAATAGGACTAATTTGGTCCAAATTACCTGAGGTGAAGACACCATGATGAGAATAAACAAACTGACGGACTACGGGATAGTAGTCATGACGAGAATCGCAGATATGGATCAGAGCAGGGTACATACTGCTAGAGAAATCTCTGAAGACACCAGAATCCCTTTACCAACAGTTACCAGACTTCTAAAGACATTGTCAGGTAATGGATTATTGGATTCTCAAAGAGGAAGTCAAGGGGGTTATTCCCTTTCAAGATCTTCAGATGATATATCTGTTGCAGATATAATAGAAATCTTTGAAGGCCCAATAGCCCTTACTGAATGTTCAACGAATACCTGTAAATGCGTATATGAGACGAAATGTAGTGTAGAAGAACCATGGCAAAAAATAAACGACACTGTAAAAAATGCGCTTGAAGGAATCTCGTTAAATCAAATGGCTGGTAAAAATCAGAACGAAGGGCTGTTAAATCTCTCGATGAACTATAGTGGTGGAATGTGAACCCAGATTCCGAAACTGAAATGCTGAAAGGATTCGCAGAGCAGGAATACAAATATGGATTTGTCACAAATATCGAATCTGATACCTTGCCACCAGGGTTAAACGAAGATGTTATCAAATTTATTTCTAATAAGAAAGGAGAGCCAAAGTGGCTAACTGACTGGAGACTAAAGGCCTACAAAATATGGCTGAAAATGAAGGAGCCTCATTGGGCCAATATTGAATATCCTCCTATAGATTATCAAGCAATCAGTTACTTTTCAGCCCCTAAAAATGCTGCTGATGGACCAAAAAGTTTGGACGAGGTTGATCCCGAACTAATTAAAACTTACAATAAACTTGGTATTCCTCTTGAAGAACAGGAGATTCTTGCCGGCGTCGCAGTGGATGCTGTTTTTGACTCTATGTCTGTAGCGACTACATTCAAAGATAGACTGGCGGAGAAAGGTGTGATTTTCTGTTCTTTTTCTGAAGCGGTCAAGGAACATCCGGAATTAATTAAGAAATACATGGGTTCTGTGGTACCTCAATCTGACAATTTCTTTGCTGCATTGAACTCAGCTGTATTCACAGATGGATCCTTCTGCTACATACCTCCCAACACAAAATGTCCAATGGAACTTTCAACTTATTTCCGAATTAATGAACCAAATACAGGCCAATTTGAAAGAACATTGATAGTGGCAGACAAAGGTTCGTACGTCTCATATCTGGAAGGATGCACAGCCCCTAAACGCGATGAGAACCAACTACACGCTGCAGTTGTGGAATTAGTGGCCCTGGATGATGCTGTGATAAAATATTCAACTGTTCAAAACTGGTACCCCGGTGACAAGAACGGCAAGGGTGGAATCTATAACTTCGTAACGAAAAGGGGAGCTTGTAGAGGAAAATCATCGAAAATAACCTGGACTCAAGTTGAAACTGGTTCAGCTATAACCTGGAAATACCCCTCATGCATACTTCAAGGCGATAATTCCACAGGTGAATTTTATTCAGTGGCATTGTCGGCGTTGAAACAGCAAGCGGATACAGGGACCAAGATGATCCATCTGGGAAAGAATACGAAGAGTACGATAATTTCCAAAGGAATATCTGCAGCAAGAGGTCAGAACACGTATCGTGGGCAGGTTATGATAAAAAAATCTGCAGAGGGCGCTCGAAATTATTCTCAATGTGATTCTCTCCTAATCGGTAATAAATGTGGTGCTCACACCTTTCCGTATTTAGATGTCAGGAATACAAAATCACACATCGAACATGAAGCCTCAACATCAAAGATTGGGGAGGACCAAATGTTTTACTGTAAGCAGAGAGGAATATCGGAAGAGGATGCTATCAACTTGATAGTAAATGGATTCTGCAAGGAAGTTTTCAGGGAATTACCAATGGAATTTGCCGTTGAGGCTCAACGATTGTTAGAGGTCTCTCTGGAAGGAAGTGTAGGTTAGAAATATGCTAAAAATAGAAAATTTACATGTAAGTATTGGTGGAAACCAGATTCTAAAAGGAATAAATCTGGAAGTAAAAGCTGGGGAAACACATGCTATCATGGGACCCAATGGATCTGGGAAGTCAACTCTGGCACAAGTATTGGCTGGGCATGAAGAATACGAGATTACTGATGGAAAAATCGAATACCTAAGTAAAGACCTACTTGGAATGGATATTGAGGAAAGGGCCTGCGAGGGTATATTTCTAGCGTTCCAGTATCCGGTTGAATTACCGGGTGTGAACAATACATACTTCCTGAAATCAGCCTTGAACGCTCAGCGGAAGTACAGGGGAGAAAAGGAAATGGATGCAATGGAATTTATAGATCTCATAGGTGATAAGATCAAATTACTCAACCTGAACGATTCACTACTCAAAAGGCCTGTCAATGAAGGGTTTTCAGGTGGAGAGAAAAAAAGAAACGAAATCTTCCAGATGGCAGTTTTAGAACCTAAATTGGCACTCCTTGACGAAACTGATTCGGGGCTTGATATTGATGCATTACGCGTTGTGGCAAACGGCATAAATTCTATGAGAAAAGAAGAAAATGCAATTATCATAGTTACTCATTATCAAAGGTTACTGAATTATATTGTCCCCGATTTTGTCCATGTTCTGGTAGACGGGAAGATAATCAATTCGGGTGACAAGAATCTTGCTCTGGAATTAGAGGAAAAAGGATACGACCGTATTGTTGAAGAAGCTAAGGCATAAATGAAAGCTGTGGAAACATTTACTACAGATTTTGAGAGCACACTGGACTTGCCTGATGACAATCTAAATCTTCTCAGACGAGAATCATTTGAGGAATTCAAGAAACATGGTTTACCTACACGTAAGGAAGAATATTGGAAGTATTCAGATCCCTCTATTATTTCTAACCTTGAATTGGAATTCGTCTCTTCCGGTCAATATGAAGATGAAAATTACGATGTAATATTGGTTAATGGTAAAATTGTAAAGAGATTTAAAGATTGCCAAATGGGAGATATATCTGAAGGATTAAGAAGTGGGAATCTTGGTGAGGATTTATTTAAAAAGAAGGATAAACCATTTCTGAATCTGAACAATGCATTCGCAATAAATGGATGTTATCTGATATTAGAATCCACCTCAAGACAGACAATAAGAATATTGAATCTGATAACGAACGAAGGTAAATATCAAGCCGTACACCCCAGATGTGTAATTATAGCTAAAAGGAATAGTGAATCCGTTATATTTGAAGAGTTTAGAATAATGGGAAATGGAACTAGTTTCGTCAATTCCGTAACTGATGTCATTATAGAGGATGGCGCGAATCTGGAGCATATCATTATGGACGATTTTGCAGAGAACACGTATCATGTGGCAAATGTATGTGTAAAACAGTACAAAGACAGTAATTTTGTCTCGCATAACTTCTCGATGGGAAAGAAATTTGCAAGAAGAGATTTCAATGTCGAATTGAATCAATCTGGCGCAAACTGTAACCTATTTGGGTTATATTTTGTTGATGAGGAAAACCACATAGATCACCACACAACGATTGACCACAAGGAAGCACATTGTAACAGCAAAGAGCATTACAAAGGCATTCTGAGTGGAAAATCAACCGGTGTATTCAACGGTAGGATCCATGTCCATCCAGGCGCCCAAAAAACGGATGCGATACAGAACAACCAGAACTTACTTCTTAGTGACGACGCAATCATTCATACAAAACCCGAACTGGAGATATATGCTGATGATGTAAAGTGTACACACGGTGCGACTATAGGACCATTAGATGAGAAAGGACTATTCTATTTGAGATCAAGAGGCCTGAACAGGAAAGAAGCACAGCAAATACTGATGAGGGCCTATGTCAATGAAATCATTGAGAACGTTTCAGATGAGAAAATTAGGTCCGAATTGATGGAACTGATTCTGGATAGGTTACCCAAGGGAGACTGAATGTTGGATGAATCTCTAAAATCGGATTTTCCAACGTTAAAACAGAAGATAAATGGAAACGAATTGGTTTATCTGGACAATGCCGCCACCACTCAGAAACCTGAGAAAGTTATCAAGGCGCTTGAATCATATTACCGTTCAATAAACTCAAACATACATAGAGGAGTTCATACCTTGAGTATCAGAGCTACCAAGGCTTATGAGGAAGCGCGCTCAAAGGTTGCTGCATTCATAAATGCAGAACACCGAGAAGAGATAATATTCGTAAGAGGAGCTACCGAGGCGATCAATCTGGTTGCAAGCAGCTATGTTAGACCTATCTTAAAAGAAGATGACCAGATAATTATTTCTCAAATGGAACACCATGCCAACATTGTTCCCTGGCAGATTATATGTGAACAAAAAAAAGCTGAATTGAAAATTATACCCATGAATGTGAAAGGGGAATTACTAATCGAAGAAATCGAAGGGATGATTAGTGAAAAGACGAAATTCATATCGATTAATCATGTTTCCAATTCTTTAGGAACTGTGAATCGAATAGAAGATGTTATCAAAATTGCCCATGGCAATAACATCCGGATTATGATAGATGGAGCGCAGGCCGTGCAACATCTTTCTGTAGATCTGATGAAACTAAATGCCGATTTTTATTGTTTCTCGGGCCATAAGGTCTACGCACCAACCGGAATTGGCGTATTGTACGGTAAAAAAGAATTATTGGAAAAAATGCCACCCTACCAGGGTGGAGGTGACATGATCAAGTCTGTCACTTTTGAAAAGACCATCTACAATGATATACCAAATAGATTTGAGGCTGGAACGCCAAATATTGCCGGTGCAATAGGATTAGGGGTTGCAATAGACTATCTTGTATCAATAGGAATTGAAAATATAGCTAAGCATGAAAAAGAATTACTGGATTATGCTACCCAGGAGATTAGAAAAATCGAAGGGGTGCGAATAATTGGGAATGCAGTTGAGAAAGCTAGCGTCTTATCATTTGTTATTGAAGAGATACATCCTCATGATATAGGAACCATACTGGACAAACAGGGTGTTGCAATCCGGACCGGGCATCATTGTACTCAACCAACCATGGATTTCTATGGTATTCCTGCTACTGCAAGAGCATCCTTTGCAATTTACAACTCCAGAAAAGATGTGGATACACTGATAAAGTCTGTAAAAAAAACGATTGAGGTGTTTACATGAGTGAATGGGATGAGCTATACATGGAGGTAATTCTTGATCACAACAAAAATCCAAGAAACAAAGGGAAAATTGAGGGTTATACACATAGTGCTGATGGGCACAACCCATTATGCGGTGATCGCATCTCAATGCAAATAATTGTAGAGGATGATATTGTAACTGATGCTAGCTTCATAGGTTCTGGATGTGCAATATCTACTGCATCAGCCAGTATTTTGACAGAGACCATCAAAGGCATGAAAAGGACTGAGATTGAAAAATTATTCAAGGAATTCCATAATCTGGTGACCAGTGAAGATTCAGATGCGAGAACTGTTGGGAAATTCTCTGTCTTTGGTGGTGTGAGGAAATATCCTGCCAGAGTAAAATGCGCAACCCTTTCATGGCACGCTTTAATGGCTGCATTAGAGGGAAAAAAGGAGACCAGTACCGAATGAGTCCAAAAATCGAAGAAAAAATAGTAGAGGCCATAAAGAAGGTGTATGATCCTGAAATTCCAGTTAATATCTATGAACTGGGATTGATTTACAAGATCGATGTGAAGAAAGATGGTTTGGTTGACATAACAATGACATTAACCTCACCGTTTTGTCCAGTTGCAGGTTCTCTCCCCAAAGAGGTTGCGGCCCGCGCCTCTGAGGTTGAAGGAGTGACTAAAGCAAATGTTGACCTTGTATTCGAACCGCCTTGGAGCATGGACCTGATGTCCGAAGAGGCAAAATTGAAGCTTAATCTGACCGGAAACTTCCTAGCATAGAAAATGAGGGAAATCGATGTGACCGGTCTACAATGCACTCAAGCAGTGATGGCAGTACTCAGAGAGATTGTTTCAATGCAGAATGATGAGGAAATGCGAATCACATATGAAGAACCAGACGCAAGAAGAGATATTATGGCGATGGTTAAAAGAAGGGACTACAAATTGATTGAAGACGACGAAAAATTGTTGGTTATTTCAAAATAGAAATGGGCGAAGTAAAGGAACCATTAGTAGAAGCAAGATTACCTACCAAATATGGTGCTTTCCGTATTATTGCCTTTCCTGGTGATAATTCGGACAAGGAAAATCTTGCACTAGTGATGGGGAAAGTGGAAGGTGAAATGTTGATTCGTATTCACTCTGAGTGTTTCACAGGCGACGTGCTGCATTCCATGAGGTGTGATTGTGGTGAGCAATTGGATCTAGCTATGAAAAAAATAGCCGAAGAAGGTAAAGGAATCATAATTTATCTGAGGCAGGAGGGGCGAGGCATTGGGTTGGTCAACAAACTCAGGGCATATAATTTGCAAGATGACGGAATGGATACGGTTGAAGCGAATATAGCGTTAGGTTTCAATGCCGAAATGCGAAGGTATGGGGAAGCTGTGGAGATACTCAAGAGTCTGGATATCAAAAAAATCAAATTGATGACGAACAATCCTGCCAAGGTTGAAGATTTGGAAAAAGCTGGATTTGAGGTTAAGCAAATCGGTCACAGTACTGAACCAAATGAAGAGAACAAAGATTATTTGCGAACCAAGGCCTCTAAGATGAACCACAAACTTGAGATAGGGGATTAACCCGTATAATTTCTTCCAACACTTTTGTTATCTGGTTTTCCTGCAACGACCATAACCCAGAGGACGAAAAGGGCCATTATCAATGCGTACTGGCCAGTATGCCACCAGAAATAGTGGAACTTGTCCCAGGTACTGAATCCAAAGATATGGATCAGGGGATATCCGGATATTATTCTTATGAGATTCTCGATGAATATGAATATGATGGCACACAGAGCCCATTTGGCTCGTACCATGGGTTTGACTCCTCTAAAACAAATTATCAACAGGCTGAGGAATACGGTCTCATGGAGACCTGTACACTCTGCAACTATTTCCATGTCAATCATATCATCATATGACAGGATCGTGCCATGCTCACCTCTTATGTACACGCCGATACCGAATGCACTTTCAATCACGTAAAGTACCCAGGTAATGAATTTCTGATAGAACAGTAATGAATTCTCAGCCCTGGTCAGATACTGAAACAATAGATCAATTGGCAGAACGAAAGCCATGACCAGAAAAAAATTGTAGGCTACACCAACTAGGACTTTTTCCACCTTTTTGGTCGCATTGAATGACTTGCAAAGGTAAACTTCCCCTTTGTCCAGATAGTAACCAAGATTGTCTGCATATCTATCGAATAAATACTTGGGCTCTATTGCAATTGGCCCTTTCCAGAATAATATAGAAAGGAAAAAAACTGAGATTAATAATGCGAACAAACCAAATGTTGTTTCGGTTGAACTAAAGGATACAAAAATTAGGAGGATGGAAAATACAAATATTATCCCTCTAAGGATTTCATCTTTGGACAAATGGTCCAATTCAACTACTCCCTCGCTATCGCTCACTTAGGATGCAAAGATTAACATAGATAAAAGTTATACCTCAAACATTTACATAAAATTCAATTGCATTTCGAAGAACCTGACGGGCATTATCGTAAGTCAGACGCGAAAAAGCTGAATCAAAATCCAGCCAACTGTAATCGATGTGTTCGTGACTGAGAGTCACTTTGCTTTCTTTTGTGGTCGCAAGGAAGAATACCACCTCTTTTCCAATTTGCTCCTGTCCTCCTGAAAAAGTATAGATTATTGTGTCGCGAAAGCCGTCAACCACTTTGACTTGCTCAATTCCGGTCTCTTCCACGAGTTCACGAAGGGCAGTCTGAATTTCAGTTTCTCCATCATCTATATGGCCTTTAGGAAAATCCCAATGCCCGCCCCCACGGGAACTGATAGACGAATGTCTTAGGAGAAGCACTTTGCCCGAATTGAACAAGACAACACCGCATGACTTATCCATAGCGCTATAGCAGAGGCTAGACTAAAGCGTATGACCCTAAGTTACGACTGCTTCAGTCCCTTCGGGATCTAGAAAGTGCCGAAGCAACAATTGCCAAGGCAAATATTGTGAACAGTGGATCAAACCCTGGTAAGAATACACCACGGATCCATAAGGTTGCAGTTACTGAACGAGCTTCAGTCTCCCCCTGCAATGTTGTTGCAACCTGCATTATAATTGTATGATATTCATTACTCCAACCAATAACGGTACCACGTGGCGTGGATATTGAAACCTGCACTGGTTGTTCACCCTTAGAATCAATCAAATACTGTTGAGCAGCCAAAGCAATAACAAAACCTGACTCCTCTAAATCCTTCAGATTAAGAACCTCAACGGCTATTGTATCCTGATAGTTCCCGTTGTTAACTGCAGTGAATGTCAAATAGAACTCTTTACCAGGTCCGACACGCTGGAAAGGTTGTGCCGCCTGAACTGATAAACGGGCATACTGTTCAATAATGACGGCGAACCCTGCGTTCTTGTTTACCTGATTGAGCTGGCTATTGGTTTCACGGCCTGAGGCTAGAGCAATTACTTGAACATTCTTGTATGAAGACTGCGTCAAAGCCAAGGCACAAATTGGCACTGTGATACTGCCGCCTGATCCAAGCGTAACAGAGAAAGCTCCGGGTGAAATAGTAACACCACCGCCGCTAATTTGGACATCTACATCGATTGAGCCTTGTCCTTCATTGTTAATTAGCATTTCGGTACATCCGACCCCGCTGGCACCAGGTCTTACGTCAAGATATACTGTACCATCGGTGAAACTAACAGAATAAGCGACAACGGCCTGAGCGTCGGCCGTTGGGGTGAACATTAACAATGTAGTTCCCAACATTAGGGTAGCCAGTATTACAGCTTTCGAAATTTTAGTCGTCATATTTTACTCCAGAGGGTGCCTTGACTATCAAACACCGAATTTGCACTTTAGGTCACCCATAAAAAGGATTCGCCTAAACTAACAATGTAAAAAAAGGTCATTCTGAAGAAATCTTGGTCTTCAATTGTTGATAAGATGGCTCTACCATCAAAGAACCGTCCTCGAATTGGATTACAGGTATCTTTCGAACACCTTTGTTTAATTCAATGGCAATCCTAGTGGCTTCTGAATCATCTTCTATATTGATGAATTCATAATCGGTTCCCAGCTCCTGAAAAACTTGTTTAGCTATGATACAGTCCTTACAAGTTGAGGTTCCATACATCTTAATGTTTGACATCACTTATCCTCCATGTAGGAGGCCACATCTGGGCATGAACATATTAGGTTTCGGTCACCCCAAGCATTGTCAATCCTACCAACTGGCGGCCAGAACTTGTGTTCTTTCAGATAATTAATTGGATAGGCTGCTAATTCTCTTGAATAGGGGTGTGTCCAATTATCTCCTGCAATCTCAATCGCAGTATGTGGTGCACCACTTAGTAGATTATCTCTATAATAATCCGTGGATCCTCCATCACTTGTAACTTTATCGATTTCAGACCTTATTGAGATCATAGCATCGCAAAAGCGATCCAATTCCATTTTGGATTCCGATTCAGTGGGTTCCACCATCAGAGTATTGGGTACTGGCCAGGACATCGTTGGGGCATGATAACCATAATCCATCAATCTCTTAGCAATGTCATCAACCACTAGTTCTGCGTTTGATAATAGTTCACGCGTGTCCAATATACATTCGTGTGCTACATTCCCGGACTTTCCAGTGTATAGAATCTTGTAATGTTTGGAAAGTCTCTTAGCAACATAATTGGCATTCAGAATAGCAACTTGCGTGGCCTCCTTGAGGCCTTCTGGACCCATCATGGCAATGTAAGCCCAAGAAATTGGAAGGATACTGGCGCTACCCCAATTAGTTGCTGATACTGGACCGATGG
>DQOP01000117.1 GCA_015658585.1 Candidatus Poseidoniales archaeon
ATGCAAGGACCACCTGATGGTGACGGGGACGGAGTCGGTGATGGTTGGGATATGTGTGCGGATACCGACGATACCACCTACCCAAATGGAAAACCTATCTATCCAAGAGGATGTACGGAAGAGCAGTTTGCAATCCTAAGTGGTGATGATCAGGATGCAGCCAAAATTGCATATTCAGGGGACAACCCCCCTGCTCCACCCGATGAAGACGGGGATGGAATTGTTGATCCTCAGGATGACTGTGACAGCACTGAAGCTGGAAAATTAGTATTCCGTGACGGATGTAATCATGGCTGGGCATCTGATGGTGACAGCGATGGAGACGGTTTTGCAGATGAGTTTGATGCATTCCCCACAAATTCGAGTGAATGGGCTGATTCGGATAGTGATGGGGTGGGAGATAATTCTGATGTATTCCCAACCAATTCTAGTGAATGGGCCGATTCGGATAGTGATGGGGTGGGAGACAATTCTGATGTATTCCCAACCAACTCTAGTGAATGGGCTGATTCAGACAGTGATGGTGTGGGAGACAATTCTGATCTCTGTTGGTACACCAACACAGATACTATTGTTGACAATGAGGGATGTTCAAATGATCAAAGACTCGATGATGATGATGATAATGTGAACAATCAGGATGATTTGTGTCCTCAAGAAAAAGCCTCAGGACATGACGCGGACGCGGACGGGTGCATCGATGATAGTGACAATGATGGGGTCAAGAACGATGTCGATGTATGTCCATTTGATCCAAATGACGAGTGTGAGGCTACGTTAGAAAATCAGCAAACTGAAGTTGAATGTGTTGAAGGAGATACAAAAGATGCTGACTGTAATTCCTGTTCCTGTGACTTAGATCAGGATGGAAATGGGGTCTGGACTTGTACCGAAATGGCTTGTGAAGGAATGGAAGGAGACTCTCCGGGTTTCGGTCTCTTGTTAGCTGCACTAGGCTGTATTATTATAGCATTCAGAAGAAAGCACTAATAGGAATATTCAATCGCCAATCGTGAAGATTCGGCATATTGGTATCGCAGTTGACTCCATCGAAGAGAGATTGCCCGTATGGGAATCATTTGGACTAAAACTGGTCCATACCGAGAAAGTCGATTCGGAGGGTGTGACTACTGCCCATCTGAAGATCGGGGATTATGAGATTGAATTACTGGAACCTATGGAGGGCGATACACCCGTTGGTAGATTCATAGACAAGAAAGGCCCGGGAATCCACCATCTTGCTCTGGAAGTAGAGAATATCGAAGAATCATTAGCTAAAGCCAAAGAGAATGGTTTGGAACCAATTGGCGAAGCTCCGCGATCGGGTGCAGACAATACGAAGATAGCATTCTTCCATCCCAAGGATACTGGTGGCGTACTTCTGGAAATTGTAGAGGTTCAATGAAGGATGAAGCTAATCTCACGTTTAGCCACAACCTAAAATCCGTTTCTTCCGATGATGGAATGCGATTTCAACGTGAGAAGTTTTGTCCAAGAGTAGAACGGGCCAAAAAGTTTCTTGGAGGATCTATAGCTGAGGCTCGCGTTCTTGACATTGGGATTGGTTAGGGGTCGTTCCTGAATATTCTTAATTTGAGGAGCTAATTCAGGATCATTCTTTTGCATATTTTTACTGGCCGTTCTTCCAAACATCTTTGAAATTAGATTGGCTAAAAAAGCGTACATATTTGCCTATTGCTCAGGAAACTTTGAATTGTTCGTATAGCTTGACTAATTTCTGACCTTCAATTTCCCAGCTATATTTCCCAGATGCGGCTGTCCGTCCATTGGAACCTAACGTCTTACGTAGGGTGGCGTCTCCAAATAATTTTTCTATTTTGGATGAGAGATCCTTGGTATTTCCAGACTCGAAAACCAAACCCGACTGGGTCTCTCGTACTATTCTTTCCAAGGGTTTGCAATTGCTAACAATTACTGGCCTGCTGCCCAGCATATATTGGAATAATTTATGAGGTATTGTGGCATCGGTATGGGCGTGCTTCTGATGTGGGATTATTCCAATATCACATTCTAGAATCGCGTTCGGAACCTCTTCCAGAGGGCGCCATTTCACTAATTCGATTCTGTTCTCTATTCCTAGGTCTTTTGCAAGTTTTTTCAGTTCTTCGGCATACTCACCTCTAGCACCGACGATTCTTAATGAAAGATTGAGTGACTTCAATTCGGCTAATGCCTTTATGACCTCATCTAGGCCCCGATGAGGTCTAACGCCTCCCACATAGACTATCCGGATTGTATCGTCGCTTATGACTTCCGATGTCGCATGTGCATCAAACCATTGTCTTTCCTCTACATTCATCACGACCGCCATTTGCCCAGAATTGACCGTCCCAGATTCCTGGAGCCTTTGAGCTGCTTCATCTACTACTGTGATTACCTTATTGGCAAGAGGAAGAATTTCCTTTTCGTAGCGTGCCCACCTCCTATAATCATCTCCAAACCATACCAGTGGATCGCGGATGCCTTCGCTCCAGAGTTGCTTGGCTGCTGGATAATTCTCATGCATGTCTGCAACAACAGGTATACTGAATTCTTCTGCCACATCCAAGGTTGTACCAACCAATGGAAGGTCATGGACGTGGAGAATCTCCAAATTATTGCGTTTCACAAAATTCCGTATTCTATTATTCCAGAAACTACTCCTGAATGACGTTTGGAAACGAATCCAATCCAATCGTCTACGGAAAGAGTGAGGAGGTGTATGTCTATCCGTGATTGCCCCTGAGACTTCTTCGCTCTTTGGCTCCTTGTCTCTACGCTCGGCAAGAACGAATAGATTATGTCCTGCTTCTGTCAGAGACCGGATTTCTTTCTCAAGACGTATATCTGGAGGATATGGCTTGCACAGGACCATGCCTATACGCATTGGTCATGCGTGGTTCGGCTCAATTTAAGTATTTCTTATATTCTGCAAAACCAGTATAATACCCTGCTGGCTTAGAATAATCAATTGGCATGAGTAAGGTTCGAACTTCTCCGTATCGACAAACACCTACGCCTGAAGGGTTGAAAGCTATCGAAAAGGGAACTCTGGATTACTTTGATACTGAAATGTATGCCAATTTCAACACCGAGGTTCTGGAAGAATACCTGGAAGAGAAGAACCGTAGAGATGGTTTCGGTTCAACCACATGGAAATGGAACCAAATGCTGCTGGGGCTGATTATTGGTATCATCTTCGCGATAATCAATCAGTACGTGGGACTCAAGGTCGGGATGATCGTTTCCGGGTCATGGTATGTCGCATATCTTGCGGCTATGGCTCTGCGCTGGTCACCGGGAGAAGTCAACCTGTCGGCATCGGCCTCAACTGGTGCATCCATGGTCTGTACTGGATTTGTGTTCACTTATCCTGCAATTTACCTGTTAGCGTATTCAACCAGATACGAGATGAACGGGACCTATCTGGTAGATTCATCATTGCTTCTACCTAATTCATGGGCACTGGCCGGTGTTGCCATGATCGCCTCGATCCTGGGGGGATTCCTAGGATGTCTTTACTTCATTATCTTCAGAAGGGTATGGCTTATTGAGGATCCTTTGCCCCTACCTGGTTTCGAAGCGAACATCAAACTAATGGACATCGCAGGCGAAACTTCCAAGGAGGGGGGCATGGAAGGAGCTATGCACTCGATTCGATTGGTAGGAATATCGACGGCCATCGTGATGCTTTTCACGTTTCTTAGGGATTGGCCCCTCCTTGGTACCGGGACCAATGATGCAGCTGGTAAAGAAATCAAGACCTCTATTCTGAGCAGAGCTGGTGAGAGTACCAGTTGGTACGAAGCCGGAGACCTTACGGTGCCGATGGAGAATTCACTTACCAATTACACCTGGTTGGGCTTTGGACTCACACCTATGATGATTGCGATCGGCTGGTTCATGAGGTTCAGAGTTGCACTTCTGGTTAGTCTTGGTACGTTCTTTACCTGGTTCGTGGTCACGCCACTAGCTTTCCACTATGACTATCCCTTCTATTTTCCACTGGATGCAAGCTACCATTCAGTTACACAATTCGATTATCCATCCATTATGTCTTACGGTTATGTTGCCAGACCAATGGCCATTGGTGCCATCTTGGGAGGTGGAATTACTGGCCTGCTGAAGATGGCACCTGTTTTCAAGACCACGGCCTCGGATGTGATTGATATCTTTAGTGGAAAAAGTGATAATGCTTCCAGAAAGGACTATGTTGAGGGCAAGGGATGGTACGAATGGCCAATCAGCCACATCCCTGTAATGTTGCTCGTTTCATTGATTGGAATAACTCTGACCTTTTCGACGCAATTTGGTTTCTTTCCTTCCTTGATCTTCTCTTTGGTATTGTGTCTGACCACTTTTGCCTTGGGGGCAATCGCAGTCAAGGTCATGGGTGAGACCAGTATCGAACCTGTATCCGGGACCAGTTTCATCGTCCTCCTGATGCTTGTCTTGATATTCAAGGGAATTGGACTTAGCGAAAGCGACACCGCCATATTGGCCCTAGTTGGAACCACTGTGTTCGGTGGGGCTATCTCGATGTCGGGAACTGTTATCGGAGACTACAAGCCTGGACTGTATGTTGGTAACCGGCCCATGCACATCATGAAAACCGAACTACTCGGTATCATTCCGGGAACTATCGTGGCCGCGTTGTTCGCTGGACTCTTGTCGTTGGCACTGGCCCGTGGGGATCTGGTCCTTTATGCTCCACAGGCAAATGCTTTCGCGGCCTTCGCCCAGATAATGCTTGGAGGGCAGACACCCTGGAATCTGTTGCTTGTCGGGATTATAATTGGAGTCTTCATGGAACTGCTTACTGGAATGGGTACTGCTTTTGGACTAGGGATGTACTTGCCTATGGTTGTCACCCTGCCCATGGTCATCGGGGGGGGTTTGAGGGATTACTGGGAATCGCGCTTCTTGGATGTAGCCGTTGAAAAGGAGAATCTGAGCGAGAAACAGAGAACCATGAGATTGTTGAATACCTACATGATTGCGACTGGGTGCATCGTTGGTGAGGCGTTGTTAGGTACCTTATTGGCCATCTACTATGTTCTACCCCTATTGATGGGGTAATCTTGAGGCTAAGTATCTTATAAGGCCCCAGTTTGAAACAATCGGAGTTATTTAATGGCAAAAGAAGAATATGAGACGCCTTTGATTGATGTTTACAACCGAACTCATATGGACGCACTTCATGAGGATGGGGGATGGTATCACCGTTTTTTACCTGATGGGGTCTTCTTGGAAGATTTGGGGCAGATTATAGAGGAGGAATTGATCAAGGCCTATAACGAGGCTGAAAGGGAAAGTGACGAGTTCTTCGAAGCTAGAGTGAAGGAACTCTTTGCAGACATCTTTGCGCAGGCAAACCCCAGGGACCTTCGTGGACTCTTGCCCAAAAAACCTCCAGTTGCCTGGGCTGAGTTGCCTGTAGAAATTCAGAGAGAAATACAGGTTATGCATGACGGTGCGGAAAGTGAAGGTGTGACCGAGAGAACATTGAAAAAGAGGGTCCGGCAATACCTTATTGACCAGTTTATAATCGAGGAGTGATTCTGGATGGCAAAAAAAGATGTGACAAAACCAATCAGCCTTGACCCCCGTGGTGGTAGGCCTAGAGAGAAGTGTGTCACGGGTATCGAAGGTATTGATAGAATCTTGAATGGGGGAATTCCTGTCGGAAATATCGTTCTTCTAGCTGGAACCGTTGGTTCAGGTAAGACCACTTTGGCAATGGAATTTCTCATAAATGGAGCCAAGGGTGGTGAGACCTGTTGTTACATCTCTGTGACGGAACCGTCGTCCAAGATGTTGTCTAACTTGCAGACTTACGGTTTCTTTGATGACAGTCTGGTCAAAGAAGGGAAACTCAATATTTTTGATCTAACTGTCATCAACGACCGCCTTGGTGTAGAAAGATTGGATGGAACCTACACTGCCAAGGATATGGAAGCGCTTCTGGGGGCCTTCGAAGATATTGTTGACGAATTGGGTGTCACCAGATTGGTTATTGATTCTATCACTGCGGTTTGTTACCAACTTCCTGATAAAGGAAGTATTCGAAATTTTATTTTTAGATTGAGTCAATTCTTGAGTACTTTTGGTTGTACCACGATGTTGATCTCAGAGACCATCGTGGATTCGAACGTCCAGACTTATTCGATTTTCGGTGTCGAGGAAGCTGTTGCGGATGGTGTTTTCCTTATGGGGAACATAGTAAGACAAGGTGACCTGCTTCGAAGTCTACAGGTTATCAAAATGCGTGGAGCCAAGCACTCTCGTGCAAGGCACCTGATTGAATTGACGCCCGTTGGTCTGGCTGTCATTCCACTGCTCAAGTGGGGACAGGATGGAGGACAGGCGTTCACATGAGTATTGCTGATATCGCAAAATCCGTCATAAAAAGTATCAATGATGGAGATACGTTAGCTACGGTCACCCTCCCTGCATCTAATTTTCACGAGGGAACTGTTAAACTGGCTACCGTCCTTTTGGGGAAGAAACTCGGTGGAATTTACATAACTACTTCCAGACCCTCCTCACATATTATTACAGAATTGGAGGAGGCAAAGGCGAACCTATCGGATTTGTACTTTGTCGATCTGGTGTCCATGACTGTCGGTGGCAATACTGACGATGCAAGAACGTTGTTCATTGAGTCTCCCACCATGCTGGAATCAATTCTCTTGAATATCACCCTCTTGGAAAGGAGATTGAAATCAAAAAGAATATTTGTAATATTTGACTCGATCAATGGGCTGAGTATCTACTCCACACCTATGGTTTTGAAGGAATTCATCAATGTTCTTGGGAATTCGATGCGGATCAAGTCCATTTACACTATGCTGATGACTGTCGAAGAACAGACTGATGATGACCTTGCAGCAGCGTTAGAGTTATTATCTGACACCATGATAGGTACCTGAAAATGGCCGATATAGTATCCACCGGTATAGAAAGGCTCGACGAGGCTTTAATCGATGGGAAGGGGATCACCATGGGAAGTACAGTCCTGATACAAGGTTCTTCAGGTTCCGGGAAGGAGCTGCTATCAAAACAATTCGCTTCGGCTGGAATTGGTTCCGAGAATGTGGTTTACTTCTCGACCGACGAAACGTCGGACGAATTGATTGATACCTTTGAGCAATACCGCTGGCCTACGGACCTTCGTATCGTTAACATTGGAACACAGTATTTCGAAAAGGTCTTGTCACGTGAATTACAAGCATCCCGATTCAAACAGGAAGGGCTTTCAGTCGCTGAACTTAGGAACATTGGATCCTATGGTTCTACAGCCGACCAGATCAATTTCGTTGCTGATATGACCTATGAGATCTCAAAACTGAGATCCCCGTTCAGGGTCGTTATAGACTCCCTGGATTTCTTCTTACAATATTACAATCCTGGCGATGTTCTTTCTGCTATGAGAACTATCAAGGAATATGCGCAAGCAAATGGAGGGACTGTGATGTACACCGTCACGGAGGGTGCTCATGAAGCAAGGCTCCAGAGCCAGATGGAAGCAATTTCGGATGTGGTTATCCAGCTTGAGGTCGGTCGAATGGCATCTGAGTTTGAAAATCGACTGATTATCAAGAAAATACGAAATCATCCCGAAAAGGCGGCAGTAATGATCTACGCTGTAACTGAGCACGGAATTACGCCAGAGATGATTACCCGTGTTGCCTGAACTGCACTGAAACTTCTCAATGAATATACCGGCCTTGCTCGCTTTACTGGCGTTTATTGTGCCGATGTGCTTTACACCTGGGCCAAACAATGTTCTCTGTGCGGCCCACGGTTCTCGTCATGGGGTAAGAAAAACCGTTCCTTTGATAGGAGGGATGGCCGTTGGATGGTCCATACTTGGAGTGGGAATTGCTGCCGGGGCAACCTTCCTAGAGGAAAACGAATCTATCTTCCAAATCATCTCCTATCTAGGGGCTGTGTACATCGCTTATCTGGGCTATAGGGTTGCTACTGCTTCTATGATTGAAGATCAAGAAGAGGCTAAAGGTGTACTGGGCCCCTGGACTGGATTTGTTCTTCAGATTGTAAATGGCAAGGCGTGGATTCATTTCCTAGTGATGATGACTACATTTGGAGCTACATTTGGAACGGGCTTTGAGCACAAAATGGCCCTCGTATTGTTGAATCTCTCTTTTGGATTTCCGGCTGTTCTGAGTTGGACGGCATTTGGGACCTTACTCAAACGGATTTTCAGTGATGAAGAATCGGGGATGTGGTTGAATCGTGTGCTAGGACTATTGCTTTTCCTTGTTGCTGTGTGGATTGCTTTGCCACACGAATGAGGCACACTTTAGTACTAGAATACAAACTACGGAATATGAGAAGAGGTGCCCTAATGTTTGTATGTGCCGTTTTCGCACTGATTTTGGCTACGGGTTCAGCGAACGCTGAGAATGAACCTACTGATGATGAAAGTAATGTGATTATTGATGTTGTTCTACCTGTTGCGCTAGCATTCATCATGTTCTCTCTTGGCATTGGGTTGAATGTGGATGATTTCATGCTGGTTGCCAAAGAACCCAAAGTTTTCGCCATCGGTGTCGTGAATCAAATGATCGTTTTGCCGATAATGGGGTTTGCCATCGCCACTGGTTTGGATCTATCTGCAGAATTAGCCGTGGGTTTGATGATCCTGGCCTGTTGCCCTGGTGGTGTTACTTCCAATATTCTGACTAAACTTGCTAATGGCGATACTGCGCTTTCGGTCTCTTATACGGCAGTAGTAAGTGTTGTCACCGTAATCACTTTACCTCTGATTGTTGGTTTCTCGATGGACCATTTCATGGATGCAGATGCACCAGACATTGATATTCTAGGTCTCGGAATGACTATGTTTCTCTTGACTACGATTCCTGTGGGCCTTGGTATGGCCGTTCGGCACTTCTCAGCGGAGACGGCTGATAAGATGGACAAGGGTGTCAGTATGGTCGCCACTGGACTATTTGTCATAATTGTCCTCGCTGCTATTGCAACCGAATGGGATACTTTGATGGACAATATCGGGAAGCTTGGTCCTGCGGTCATAATACTCAATGTCCTGATGCTCGCAATTGGATACAAGAGTGCTGAATTTCTGGATCTGGACGCCAAACGAGCCACTACTGTTTCAATAGAGAGTGGAATTCAGAATGCCACTGTGGGAATAACTATCGGGGGATTGATCCTGGCCGACCCGGATGGAGGGATCTCCACACTTAGTCTGCCTTCCGGCGTCTATGGGGTGTTGATGTATCCTGTAATTGCTCCATTCATCTACTGGCGTGCAATGTATTTGGAAGACTAGGACTTAAATAATTCAAACTCATAA
>DQOP01000013.1 GCA_015658585.1 Candidatus Poseidoniales archaeon
ACGCCACAATTACTGGCCCATACATCCAAAATCGCGTATCAAATTGTAATTCTGAAGATAGATTATTTATTTCATGGTATAACATGGAAACCAATGCAAAGAGGAATAGTAACAGAGGTAGGTAGTTCACCATCTCAGATTCTTCATAATCTTCTGTGATGAAATAGGCCGAGCATAATGAAAGCAAAGGAATTACTGCTATCATCAAATACCAAGCAAGACCTGGGGCCCAGTTCGAATCGAAAGTAGTATCAAAGTTTTGTGAACCGTCACTAGTTTCACCTTCCCATGTACCTGAACCCCAGAATCCCTCAATGCCCACACAGGGGCCTTCAATATTTTCACAAGGTGTTTCGATTTCATCATTAATACTTTGATACTCAAACATGAAATACACTGCCATTGAAACTGAAATCAGGGCTATGAATATGGCTAATATTCTAGTCAGCGATGTGCTACTGACGTTCTCAAGGGCTTTCGAAGTCGAACCAAAGAAAAGAAACCCTATACCTGCAAATACAATGAGGTACAACGCAGATGCGAGATTCATCATAAGATCTGTATATACACCTAAACCAAGATGTACAAAGTCATCTTTGTGTCCATAGTCATTTTCTACATTTGGTCCCCAATCAATACTGTAATTGGCTTGATAGGTGGCTATCGTTTGTTTGGTATCAGTCTGATATGTCTTGTCTGAATTAGTTTCCACAGTAGTACCCTCAGATTGCCACCATGCAGCTTCACTGAAGAGAACAACACCTACCAAAATCAATGCGATAGCCATTAACAATAAGGAAATTTGTGAATTCTTCTGCTCAAAGGCCATTCTTAATGGCTGATGCTGTCTTCACTTTTAACAGTTACTATTTCTAACCGACAACAAAACTGTAGCGTTTGGTATTGGAATTACCCTCTTCATCTACAGCCTTGAAAGTGAAGGTATAGGCCTCCACACTCAAACCATCCTCGAAGTGATAATAGTACATATTGTCAGCAGAAATGCCAAACTGGTTGCCATCTTCCAATTTGGTCATCATTTCATAACTCATGAAGCCGCTACCGCCTTTGCTGCCTGATACCTGAACATTATCGATTTCCCAGTTGTCCTTGACACTGATCAACAGGACAAATGGCGTGTCGGCTCCCAATTCCAGAGTGAGGTTCCATTCCCCGTCAGCTTCAGTATAGAGCTCCATCTGCTGAAACTTGGGTTTGGCAATATCATTGAAGGGAGGATTGGAAAGCAGGATGAACAATCCCAGCCAGGCAATGAATGACATGAATAACGGACCAAACCAGTTCTTCCTTTCGAATTCACTGGTGTCTGTAATGTAAGGAAGGATAGGTATCAGGCCAAAAGGTGCTGCCAACCCCAAAAACACTACCATGCCTCCCACGTCGGTCATTCTTACAATAAAGTGACATATCACTGCGACAAAGATTGCGTAAAAGACGGCAAAGATGGCAACTTTGGAATCTCTGACTTCTTTTGTCATGTATTCTCCACGATTGAATTTAGGAAACGTGAATGCCTCTTCACGTTTACCCTTTTTCTTGGCCATTGGGTGCTATAATGGAGGTTAAATAAAGGCCCATGTGGACTCAACATAGTTAGGAACCTATGGTAACAAAGAAGACCAAGACTGAGGGACGTCAAAGGGAAGTGGAAGACAATAAATGGAAGGAAGGTAAAACCGATACTGTTGAGGATGAGGAAAAAGAAATACTGCCTGAATTAACAGGTATGCCTATCGAGGTCCATATTCGTAGACATACTCAATTCATACTGATAATCCTGTTCATTCTGTATCTTGCTGTCACTACAAGTCCAGAGGGTGAACTTTGGTTGTTCTCAGGATACACTCAATTCGCAATAACATTGCTTATCTGGGTCCCGGGCGTAAGATGGGCTGAGAATGAAGGTCATTTGAAAAAATACAACCTCGATCTCGTATGGGGGCGTTCTTTCATCATGTGGAGAACAAACGCAGGAAAGGACTTCATAGAATGGCTCGCACAGTATAACCTATTCTGGAGAAGAGTGGGTGATGTTTGGGTCGTCACCGTTTTCTTCATCATGATCCTGATGTTCCTGTTACTAGCTTGGCAAGCGACTCTGGCCTGGCAGATTCCCAAGACCTCTGCCGTTTCACCCAAAATGATGATCGGATTGCCAGGACTTAATCCCATCATTCCACTGTGGTATGGTATTCTGGCACTGGTTGTTGCGATGGTAGTCCATGAATTCAGTCACGGGATACTGAGTCGTGTAGCTGATGTCAAGATCAAAGCTCTAGGACTGTTACTGTTTATTTTCCCGATAGGGGCATTTGTCGAACCAGATGAAGAGGAAATGAAGACCATGGCAAGATGGGAACGGATGAGACTGTACTCTGCCGGTCCTGGCAGCAACATGGTCATTGCCATAGTCTTCTCTTTGCTTTTTTCGTGGGGAATGGTAGCTTCTCTGGAACCATCGAATGACGGGGTCCTATCGGCCAGTGTGATCGTTGATTATGGAGGAGAGGAGGCTGGACTTGAACCCTGGATGCTGATAACTGCAGTCAATGGCCAAGGGGTAAACAATACACTGGATTTCTCTGACATAATGAATGAGACCTATGCTGGACAGACGGTGAACGTTTCGGTGTTGAATAAAGGCCAACCCGAGACCTATCAGGCAGTTCTTTCAGACAAAGGGAGTTACTACCTGAAATATTATCCCGATTATTACGAATCATGGATGTCTGGTAAAGGCTTCATGGGAATCGCGGTAGTCAATCCCGAAGTGGTGACAGACAGTCTGTCGCATCCTGGCAGTAGTGGAGGTTCAATGTTACAATACATCACCCTTCCTTTCCAGAAACTGCAACCATTCCCTGACCATTTCACGGCCCTCTTCGAACCGACGGGGATCCCCGGGATATTGCCTGAGGGTCTTTTCTGGGTATTGGCAAATTCATTCTATTGGATCTTCTGGCTCAATCTTATGGTCGGATTGACCAACGCATTACCTGCAGTCCCTCTGGATGGAGGATTCATCTTCGCTGATGCTGTTACTGGAATACTGGACCAGTTCAAGGGAGGGTTGACCGAGGAACGGAAGGAGGGAATCGTCGACAATCTGGTCGGGGTCCTGGCTTTCACTGTTATTTTCTTGGTGGTCTGGCAACTAATCGGACCGAGACTAGTGGGTATTGATCCTGTGATACTGAACGCCAACATAAATGCAACCGAAACGCAGGGATGGACCGGGGATGTTTTCGAATTTGATGCGTCGCTGTCTGAAGGTGCATTCGTGACCTACGAATGGGATTTTGGTGATGGAAATACCGCAACGGGTGAAAGTGTGTCGCATGCATGGTCCGAAGGTGGATTGTATTTCGTGGTCCTGACTGCTAAAGACGATGAGGATCGGCAAAGTGTGGAGTTCGAACAAGTCAGTATTAATCATAACCAATCAGGAGAGGGAAGTGTTAGTGGTGGATCGGATGATTCCATTGGCGTTGCTATCAATCCCTACATTGAGAGTGTGAACGTATACCTCAATATCACTGGTGACAATGGATTCCCATTTCTGACTTCTGAAATTACTGTCACCATAAGTGGACCTTCTGGAACTGAATTCTCTGAAAGTTATTCATTGAATGATGGTCAGACTCAATCAATTCAATTCAACACTAATGAGGGAGAACTTATTGGTGAATGGGAATTATTATTGGAAGCAGATGATCCAGCGTCTGATTTTACTTATGACTATGATTGGTACAATTACTACCTGTCCAGTGGTTGAAACGAGACTTTAATAATACTGAACATTTTTAACCCGCCGGACTTAGGGAAACCAAGCCCTGCCAGATGTTGGAGCCTAAAATCAATGACAAAAGACCCAGTGCCGCTAAAAGCCGTACACCACCTAGAATTCTGGGTAGGTAATGCGAAGCAGGCCGCCTACTTCTACCGAACGGCCTTCGGTTTCAACCAGATAGCATACTCTGGTCTGGAAACTGGGAATCGGGAGAAGGCCAGTTACGTACTCGCACAGGGCAGGGTCAGACTCGTATTCTCAACACCCCTAGGTGGAAACAATGGTATTTCCTCACACATAAAGCGACACGGCGATGGTGTAAAGGATATTGCATTTCATGTAGATGATGCCAAAGCATGTTACAATGCTTGCATAGAGCGAGGGGCACAGAGTGCTGCTGAACCAACTGAACTCAATGATGAGAACGGGAGTGTAACGCATGCTGCAATCTGCACCTACGGAGACACTATACACTCATTTATTTCGCACAATGACTACAATGGTCCATTCCTTCCCGGATTTGTTGAGAGTAAGATAGAAGGTGATTCAGTTGGTTTGAGGTTTGTCGACCATGTGGTTGGGAATGTCGAACTCGGCAAGATGAATCATTGGGCCAATTTTTACGCCGATATTATGGGATTCACCCAGTTACAACACTTCAGTGACGAGGAGATATCAACCGAATATTCGGCCCTGATGTCTAAAGTCATGGAAAGTGATAATGGACGGATTAAATTCCCTATCAATGAGCCTGCAGAGGGCAAGAAAAAGTCTCAGATTGATGAATATCTGGAATTCTATAACGGGCCAGGAGTCCAACACATAGCTATGCTCACGGATGACATAATCAAGGCCATCACCAAGCTGAGAGCGAATGGTGTCGAATTTCTGGAAGTACCAGATACCTACTATGAAAATCTGTCGAAAAGGGTAGGTGTCATCGATGAGGACATTGAGGTCCTGAAAAAATTGAGAATATTGGTTGACCGGGACGATGAAGGCTACTTGTTACAGTTATTCACTAAACCTGTAGAAGATAGGCCAACGCTCTTTTACGAAGTTATTCAGAGAAAAGGTTCCAGAGGCTTTGGAATAGGAAATTTCAAAGCACTCTTCGAAGCAATCGAAAAACATCAGGCCGAAAGAGGAAATTTGTAATGCACAGATATCACAAACTAGGAAAGGTAGCCAAGAAAAGACATACTGTATTCAGAGACAAGGATGGAAACATCTATCATGAAGAATTGAAAGGAAACAAGGGATTCGTGGGGCCTTCTTCACTTCTGTACCATGTCTATCCACCTACTGAAGTTGTTTCTACAAAGGATTTGGGTGCCCTTGAGATTGAAGAAGACGATGACAAGACACTCCGTATGAGACACTTCCACACCAATCGAGAGAAGAAAGGTGGAAGTGCTGTCATGGACAGAATTCCCTTTCTGTTCAATAACGACGTGATCATGATGATGTGTTATCCTGACAAGAATGATGATTACCACTATCGAAATGCCCAGGGTGACGAGATTATCTACGTTAGTCAAGGGAGTGGAATCCTAGAGACCGCCTTTGGAAATATGAAATATTCTCAAGGGGACTACCTTGTGATCCCAAGAGGAATATTACACCGTTATGTCATGAATGATGAGGCCCACACGTTCCTGATTGTCGAATCTCCAAGCGAAGTCCGAACTCCTAAAAGATATAGGAACGAATATGGCCAGATAATCGAAAGAAGTCCATACTCTGAGAGGGATTTCAGGGGACCTGATAAGTTAGTGACTCATGACGAGAAAGGAGAGTTCAAAATCGTTGTGAAACAGAGAAACCGATTCACCGAGGTCACGCTGGGGCATCATCCTTGTGATGTTGTTGGCTGGGATGGGTTCTATTATCCATATGCATTCAGTATTCATGATTTCGAGCCCATCGTTGGTCGAATTCACGAACCCCCTCCAGTACACCAGACGTTTGCTGGAGACAGGTTTGTGCTTTGCTCCTTCTGTCCGAGACCATTTGACTTCGATAAGAATGCCATTCCTGCACCTTACAATCATTCAAATGTGATGTCTGATGAGGTCATCTATTACGATTCAAAGGAATTCATGTCGCGTAAAGGGGTTGAATTTGGTTCAATGACACTTCACCCTGACGGACTGACGCACGGACCCCATCCAGGAAAATACGAAGGCTCAATTGGAATGAAACGGACTGATGAGCTGGCTGTCATGGTAGATACTCATTATCCACTCAAGGTCGCCAAGACCGCTTTGGGAGTCGAGGATCATGATTATGGCAAATCCTGGTTGGACGGCGAAGGATACAGAGAAGCTCT
>DQOP01000122.1 GCA_015658585.1 Candidatus Poseidoniales archaeon
TATTTTGAGGATGCAGTGAGGGCTATTTCTTGATAGATCAGATAGTAGTACCAGATACAGCAACTATTGTTCTTGTTGCTCTTACTAGTCTTCTTATATCTGGAATAGCTTTTTACAAAAAGGTTCTGGATCAGGGTGGTTCGGCTTTAGCATTCTTAATTTGTTTTGTATCCGGTACTCTTGGTCACTGGAGCTGGTTATTACTTCTTCTGATTTTTGTTGGCAGTTCTTTTCTGGCTACCAGATTTGCTATTGTTTACAAGATGGCCTTAGGTGTTGAGGAAAGTGATGCAGGTACCAGGGGAGGCTCTAATGTTGTTTCCAATGGTATTTTACCTCCTATTGTGGCTTTAGCATATAGTCTAGGTTTGCTGCAACCCGAACAGGCATTGGTCGCCTTTACGACATCTATCGCGGCAGCAAGTGCTGATACGATGGCTAGTGAGATAGGGGTGCTTTCTCCAAAACCAGTAATGATAATTAGGCCTTGGCAGACAGTCGAACCTGGCACAGATGGTGGAGTTTCTTTAGAGGGAACACTTGCGTCGTTGTTGTCATCAGTTTCGATGTCCATGCTATCTTTTGCAGCTTTTGTACTGATAATAGGGTCAGATCATCCACTTTCGTTGCCATTTGAGATAAATTATCTATACATTTCTGCATTTTTTGGTTTTTTTGGCAGTATTATTGATTCTTTGCTAGGCGCGACCTTGGAAAGTAGAGGCATTTTAGGCAATAGTGGAGTAAATTTCTGTTCAATAACCTTAACTGTTATACTTTCTCTTGTATTTTTGGGCATTTCATAAGTATTTTTATATAAAGGCTTCAAAGCTTGTTATTCAGTGATGTAATATGATATCAGGAAATACACCGATTGTAATATTGAAAGAAGGAACAAAACGTAATAGTGGCCGTAGTGCCACACAAAGCAATATTTTAGCTGCCAAAGCTATCGCTGAAGCTGTAAGATCAACCTTGGGCCCTAAAGGTATGGACAAGATGCTTGTTGATTCCATGGGGGATGTTGTGATTACGAATGATGGGGTAACCATCTTGAAGGAAATTGAAGTTGAGCACCCCGCTGCTAAAATGGTTGTCGAAGTTGCCAAGACTCAAGATTCGGAATGTGGGGATGGAACTACTACTGCAGTAATCTTAGCAGGCGAATTACTAAAGAATGCAGAGGAACTACTAGAACAAGGAGTGCATGCAACAGCAATATCCAACGGTTATCGTAGAGCCGCTAAGGAGTCGGCCAGTATCTTGGAAAAGATTGCAACACCTGTTCGACGTAGCGAGACATCCGTATTGAAGGCGATTGCCATAACATCAATGACCGGCAAATCTTCGGAGGCTCATGCAGATTTTCTGGCAGATTTAGCTGTAGAATCAGTCAAGTCAGTTGCCGAAGGCCGAGGCAAGAAGATAGTGGTTGACCGTGATAATATTAAAATTCAGAAGAAGCAAGGAGGTTCTATATCAGATACAGAACTGATTTCTGGAATTATAATTGATAAAGAACCAGTACATAGTGGGATGCCTAGGAGCCTCTCAAAGGTCAAGGTGGCTCTAGTCGATGCTCCATTTGAAATTAAAAAGACCGAAATCGAATCCAAAATTCAGATTAATGATCCTTCCCAGATTCAGGCATTCTTGGATCAGGAAGAGTCGTCTATCAAGAAAATGGTTGATCAGGTACATAAATCTGGCGCAAAGGTCCTGATTTGTCAGAAGGGTATTGATGACTTAGCTCAACACTACTTGGCCAAGCATGATATAATGGCAATTCGCAGAGCCAAGAAGTCGGATATCGAGGCTCTGGCCAAGGCGACTGGTGGAAGAGTCGTTTCCAACATTGAAGGATTAAGTGAACAAGATCTAGGATTTGCAGGAGTAGTCGAAGTCAGGAAAATAGGCGATGATGAAATGACTTTTGTCATGGATTGTAAGAATCCCAAGGCAGTTTCCGTCTTAGTACGTGGAGGAAGTGAGCATGTAGTGGATGAGATTGATCGCAATCTGGCTGATGCCATCGGCGTAGTTTCCCTTGTTTTCCAAGATGGTAAGATAGTTACTGGGGGAGGCGCAACGGAGATTGAGTTAGCACTAAAACTGAGAAAGTATGCCCCTAGAGTTGGAGGACGTGAACAAATGGCTATCGAGGCCTTCGCTAAAGCGATTGAAGTAGTTCCAATCACTCTGGCCGAAAATGCAGGTCTTGATGTACTTGACACCTTGATGGACCTCCGTAAGGCACACACTAAGAGAGGCAGGAATCAGCATGCTGGTTTAGATGCATTTACAGGCAAGGTCGTCAATATGAGATCACGCAATGTAGTTGAACCATTACGAGTCAAGACACAGGCATTGAGCAGTGCAACGGATGTAGCAACCATGATTCTCAGAATTGATGATGTTATTGCTTCGAAACAGCCAGAAGGGCCCGAGACTGACGGCGGTGACGGTATGCCTCCCGGGATGATGTAGTCTCAGTCTCTGGAAGGGTCTTTTGCATCTGGATTGATATCAAGCGTTTTCAACGCCTTGTTAGCTTTCACTTGGGATATTTTACCTTCACTAAGTAAGGTGCTTATGGCCGCTGCAGCTATGTGTTCAGCATCCATCTCGAAGAATTTTCTCAGATTCTCTCTCGTATCACTTCTTCCAAATCCATCAGTTCCCAAACTCACATACTTTCCAGGCACCCACTGTTCGATCATATCTGGAACTGCTTTCATGTGATCGGTTGCAACTATTGTGATCATTTCATTATTTCCTAAAACGGTAGATATGTATGGTACTTTTGGCTTTTTCATGGGATTCAGTAGATTCCATCTTTCACAGCTCAATGCGTTCCTTCTTAGGCTTCCAAAACTGGTCGCGCTCCAGATCTCACTCTTGAGACCAAAGCCTTCCAGTATTTTACTGGCTTTCAGTATCTGTTGCATTATGGACCCGCTTCCTACTAACCTAATATCTGCTCCCTTAACACTCTTGAATTTGTATATGCCCCTGATAATCCCTTTTTCGCAATTTTTAGGTACAGAGGGCATTGGATAATTCTCGTTGTACAGGGTCATATAGTAAAAAAGATCCTCGTTATTCTCATACATTCTGCGCAATCCTTCTCTGATGATAACTCCTATCTCGTACGCGAAGGCAGGGTCATAGGCTATACAGTTCGGTACGGTCGTTGAGATTAATAGGCTGTGTCCATCTTGGTGTTGTAGCCCTTCTCCGTTCAGAGTTGTCCTGCCCGCCGTTGCACCCAACAAGAAACCTCTTGCCCTTGAGTCCGCAGCGCACCAGATTTGATCTCCAACTCTCTGGAATCCGAACATCGAATAATAGATATAGAATGGAATTGTTGGCTTTCCAACATTGGCATATGCAGTTCCTGCCGCTGTAAAACTGCTCATCGCTCCAGCCTCCGATATTCCCTCTTCCAATATCTGGCCACTCTCAGATTCCTTGTAACTCAGAAGGAGTTCTGAATCTACGGGAGTGTATATCTGACCTTGAGCATTGTAGATCTTGAATTCTGTAAAGAGGGCTTCCATTCCAAAGGTCCTAGCTTCATCGGGAACAATTGGGACAATCAAGTTTCCTATTTTTTCATCTTTCATGAGATTACGAAGCAGACGCACAAAGGCCATAGTCGTTGAAACTTCTTGACCTTCTGGAGTCCCTTTGTCAAATTCAGTGAAGGCTTCTTTGTTGGGCATATGAAATCCACTATAGGTTGCCTTTCTCTTGGGGATGGATCCTCCAAGCTCCTTTCTGCGTTCCATCAAATATCTGATTTCTTCGCTATCTGCCGCTGGCTTGTAGTAGGGCATATCATCCAATTCTGAATCTGTAAATGGTATCTCGAGTAAATCTCTGAAGTATTGCCAGTCAGACTTCTCCAAATTCTTTTTCTGATGAGTCACATTTCTAGCTTGGAATCCTTTACCAAGTGCCCATCCCTTGACCGTTTTAGCAAGAATTACAGTTGGTTGACCGGTGTGGTTTACCGCTTCTTTATAAGCTGCATAAATTTTCAGCGAGTCGTGCCCCCCTCTTCTCAATTTAGTCAGTCCTTTGTCATCTAGATCCTCTACTAATCTGGTCAATTCAGGTTCAGGTCCGAAAAAATTTTCACGAATATAATCACCTGAGGATGCAGCTAAAGTCTGGTAATCTCCATCAACCGTACTTTCCATTTTCCGTAAAAGATGCCCCATCTCATCTTTTTGTAATAAGGGATCCCAGTCCCGTCCCCACAATACTTTGATAACATTCCATCCTGAGCCTCTGAAAATAGCCTCTAGTTCTTGAATAATCTTTCCATTACCTCTTACAGGGCCGTCCAATCTTTGTAGATTACAATTAACTACAAACGTTAGATTGTCAAGTTTTTCTCTATGGGCCAAGTGTAATGCGTGTAGTGTTTCAGGTTCATCACATTCTCCATCTCCTACGAATGCCCAGACTCTACTTTCTGAGGTGTCAATTATTTCTCTTTCTCTAAGATATCTTAGAAATCTCGCGTGATAAATTGCGTTTGTGGGCCCCAGTCCCATTGAGACGGTTGGGAATTCCCAGAAATCAGGCATTAGTCTAGGGTGAGGATAACTGGAAAGACCTTTCCCGAAGGCCTCTCTTCTGAAATGATCCAGCTGGTCCTCAGTCAATCTATCTTCTAGGTATGCCCTTGAGTATATTCCAGGGGATGCATGTCCCTGAAAATATATGAAATCTCCAATTCCTTTATCCTTTCCTTTGAAGAAATGATGAAAACCTACTTCATAGAGGTTTGCTGCCGAGGCATAAGTCGAAATGTGTCCTCCAATTCCTGAAAAATTCTGATTGGCCTTGGAAACCATCATTGCCGCGTTCCATCTTATAATTCGTCTGATTTTTCTCTCAATAACCTCATCACCAGGATAATCAGGTTCAGATTCAGGAGGTATGGTATTGACATAAGGACTATTTGTCAGCAGGGGAATCGCGATGTTTCGGTCTCTGACTTCTCTAATTAGGGTTTGAAGTAAGTAGCGAGCTCTTTCTTGCCCTTTTATGTCTATGATTGATGCAATAGAGTCTATCCATTCCTCTGTTTCTTGAGGGTCCCTATCTGGCAACTGTTGCCTATATCCTTTTTTCATATCTATATCCTTTCTATAATCATCGTATTTATATTATTTAGATTTGAAGATATTGGTGAATTGCCTGCCTTTTCTTCTTTTATCCCTTAGTTTCTGGTGCACGTATCCAATTAATAATGAAAAGTATACAGTGGCCTCACCCCAAACCATCACTTCCTCTATTTCCTTGTCGTTTTTACCCCATGAAATTGCCTCTTTAAGTGTCGAACCAGACAATCCCCCGTCTCTTACATCAGCCGTACTTATTTGTATTCCAAATTTGTGTTTATCAACCTTATAACCTAACATTTCAGCCGCCACTACTGCATCCTGTGAATAATTCTTTGGGACTCCGCCTCCAACAACAATAAGTCCTGTATCTCCACATTTACTTTTGAGGTATGCCAATTCTCTAAGGTCTTTGATAGAGTCTATGCTCATCGTGTTCTGTTTTCTATTTTGATGCATGGCTAATCCAATTCCTATTGAAGAATCATTGATTGCCGGAATAAAGATTGGAACTTTCTTTTCGTATGCCGCCTGCATCACGCTATTACTAACTCCTTGTGCATTTGACATCCATTTGCCAGTAAATTCCATGAATTCCCTGCTAGAATAGTGGCCTTCAGGTATTTCTGAGGCGATTTTCTTGAATGTTAGATCTACTTGCCTAAGCCCCATTTCATCCAGTAGGTGATCATATACCCGATCTATGCTCAGTGATTGCAATTCCTGATCATCTTGTTCTGGACTGCAAACATAATGCTTGTGTCCCAAGGCTTCCAGCATATCCTGCTCGAACAAGGCTCCTGTACAGACTAAAACGTCAACTAAATTATTCCGAATAGCATCAATGGTTATCTGCCTGAGGCCTGCTCCAAACAAACTTCCTGCCAGCGACCATATGATTCCAGTTGGGGATAGTGATTGTTTATGATACAAGTGTGCAGCCTGCCCTAAATTCCTAGCTTGGAAACTGGATTTAGCATAGGCGTCAATCAAATCGATAAGGCCCCTAGATTCGTTAATTATTATTTGCTGGACTTCTTTGGACATCAATTCTCTCTTTCTTTGAAGTTCGGGTGTTGTAAGCTCAATAGTTGGCAACTCAGGTATTTTATTTTTTTTCAAATTAATTCACTTTCCGTTGGGATGAGCCGAGTCTTTCCTCTTATCCTTAAGGCATTGAGGGCTCTCTTTTCTAGTTCTTCAAGCAAATCCTTGTCATTGGTTGCTATAACATAGCCCCTTTCAGAGGCAGATACAAGCATTTTGTCAGCATACCCTTGTCCAACATCAATAATATCCTGTGTTTTACAATACTCCAGGGCTGCCTTGGCTTGTTTAGTCCCTAACTTCTCAAGTTCAGAGATAACGCAGCTGGGTACAGCTATATCGTAACCTGGTGCAACTTCTGTGATAGCATTCCTAAAATCGGGTCCTCCACTAAAAGTCCATAATATGATATTGGTATCAACTAAAACAGTTTTCATCAATTAATAATTCCATATCCTATCAAGTGCCATTTTCCATCCACCTGCCGACTTAAAGCAATTCGCTGTCCTACCGGTGCGCAAACAGGAATTGAAAGTTTTATGTCTACAATATTGTCCTTGACAGTGACAGGAACACCAACGGTCGTACTCGTACCTACTGTGATTACCAGTTGTTCTTTGGTTTTTAATTCTTCGACATCTTGAATATTCTTTGTACCTACAACTCTATCAAGCAAGGTCGTTTCGACTTTTAAGCGATCCCAAACAGGTGGCAGGCTGCCGGGTTTTCCAATTACATTTCCTAATAGGGAGTCTGATTTTGTCATGGCAGGGTCCAGACTAGTACCTATTGCCACCAGTCCACCGGGACCCAGATTCTGCCTCGAGATCCCACTATGTAGACTCACAACTTCAGCGCTTATTGATTCTAGTCCTTTTTTTGTAGTTCTGCCTGGCCTGATCTCTAATTTATCCCCAATTTTAACTAGTCCACTACTAATGGTACCACCTAACACCCCTCCTTTGATATTCTTTGGAGCTGTGCCGGGTTTATTTATGTCAAATGATCGGGCAATATTCATCTGGAAATCGTTCTTAAGATCCTTCTTCGGAGTAGGGAATAATTCTTCTATGGCCTGTATAAGTAAATCTATGTTTCTATTATGATGGGCCGATACGGGAATAACGGGTGCATCTTCTAGCTGCGTTCCTTTCAAGAATTTTTTGATTTCCTCATAGGATTCTATCGCATTTTCTTTAGAGCAAACGTCAATTTTATTCTGGACAACAATGATGTTGTCAAAACCCATTACCTCAAGGGCCGAAAGATGTTCTCTAGTCTGTGGTTGTGGACATTTCTCATTAGCAGCTATTATCAATATCGCAGCATCCATTATTGCAGCTCCGCTCAGCATTTTGGCCATAAGGGTCTCATGACCGGGTGCATCTACGAAGCTAACTGTTCTAAGATGCTCTAATTTTCCTCCTTTGTATTCTTCTTTATCTGGTTCTGAAGTATAATGTTTCTCACCTTTCTTCATTGTAACCCGATAAAAATCCGCGTCTGCATAACCTAGTTTTATCGAGATTCCTCTTTTCATTTCCTCGCTGTGCTGGTCAGTCCACTTTCCAGTCAAAGCCTGAGTCAAGGTGGTCTTTCCATGATCTACATGGCCCACCATTCCAATATTTATTTCGGGTTGGGAAACTGCAGTCAAGGTTAAGCCACCTCTGGTTTCAACAACTCCTCTATAGATTTTGGCCCGTATTCAATTACTTTCAGATTTATCTGCGATATATCTCCGCTTAGGTTCTTTCCTCTAATTAGTTTACGTTTACGTTGTCCATCTTTGACAGGTGTGAAACCAACTGAGTCAGTCAGGAGTAATCTTCTTCTCTGATTTCCACTAATATCACCTCTCATAGGAACTCCAGATCCATCTGATCCTCCCGTAATCTTTAAACGATAACCAGGCAAATCAAGAAATATTCCATCAATTTCTTCTCCAATGCCTTTACCCACTAGAGCATTAGATTTTTCTTCCGAAAGAACCTTTTGATAAGCCATTTTGCTTTTAGGATCTGCTATTACGGTTTTGAACTCAGCCATGTATCACCTTAGAGGTAGATTTGGCGTCATAAATGCTAATATTTAAAGAATAGTGTGAAAGTAACAATTAAATACTCGATATGTGGGCCTACCATATGGGATTGCTGGTTATCGCTATAGATCGGGACAACGATTTGGGTCGAAAGACTGGAATTAGAAGTCCAGTTATGGGTAGGGAGGCCAATGTAAAAGCAGCATTGGAACTTGGTTTGGCCGATCCCGAAGAAAGCGATACAAACACTATGTTCGCCGCGATTCAAACCTATGATCAATTGTTAAAGGATGGTAAGGCAGTTGAGGTGGTAACTATCTGTGGTGATGTTAGGGTAGGGACCAAGTCGGATATGAAGATAGCTAACACTCTAGATCATGTTATCGCTAAAACCAAGGCGACCAAGGCCATATTGGTTAGTGATGGGGCTGAGGACCTTGAATTGGAACCGATAATCCGCTCGCGTCTACGTATAGACTCAACTAGGAGGGTTGTAGTGCAACAATCTAGGCCAATCGAGGACACCTTGTATACGATTATTCATAAGATGGAAGATCCGAGAATTCAGAGACAGTTCATCTTTCCAATAGCTCTGGTCATGTCTGTTTACGGATTGCTGACTTGGTTTGGTCTTTCTGA
>DQOP01000074.1 GCA_015658585.1 Candidatus Poseidoniales archaeon
GCCCGCCAATCGTTTCCAGTTGCTATAACCACCGGATCAATTCCATTCATTATTCCCTTGTTGTGTGTGGCGACTCTGAATGGATCCGCACAGGCAAAGGCAAAAGCTTCGATTATTCCATCTACAACCTCTTCACCACCAAGGAACTCAGCGGGCCAGACGGCGCTTGCCCTGGTTTTACGATATATTGCCAGATTTGAAATTATTCTAAGGTACACTCTCCCTCCAGTTATGGTCTCCAGTCTGGGAGCTACGGCCTCAGCCATGGTATTCACCGCATTGGCTCCCATCGCATCCCTGCAATCCACCAGTAGATGAGTTATTACCATCGGTCCGGTCTTCGAGTCCAGGACCCTCACCTCGATATCTTTACACCCTCCTCCAAATTTGACCAGAATAGGATCCTGTTCATTCGCTAAATCAACGATCTCATCCTTTTTAGACAGGATTTTTTCCTTGGCATCGAAGGGGTCCTCCAGATTTACCAATTGTATCTGTCCAATCATAACTGGTTCATCAGATTCAGCAGCAATCCCACCAGTTTCCCGAGTCCCTTTGGCCATATGAGTGGCTGCGGCTACGACAGATGGCTCCTCAAGGGCCATGGGGACCATGTAGTCCTTGCCATTTACCATAAAATTGGCTGCAATTCCCAGAGGCAATGGGAAGGTTCCAACTACATTCTCTATCATTCGATTTGCGGTTTCCTCACCCAGGGCACCATAACCACTTATTGCAGATGTCTCTTCACTAGACAATTTGGCAAAGTCTTTCACATATTCTAATCTTTCAGATAGTTTCTTTTTGTAAAAACCAGGTACTTCTGAACTTGAGGTCATGAATGGGCAGAGCCTATCGCTTAAAATTACTTGCCTACTATAGTGGAGACTTTCCTATAATTCCACAGTGAGGACACATAATCTCCTCGTCATCATCGTCTCCAGTAAATTCACTTTGACACCCAACCTCGCATACGAATATGACTTGCTTGGAAAATTCGCTTCCAGCCTTTATACGGAAGTCACTTTTCGGTTCATCTATGTCTTCTGAAATTTGTTTATCTGGGCTTTCGACTTCCACAGGTACCAACACAGATCCTTCAGGTTGCAAGTCTTGTTCTCTTCCCCTGAGCATGTAGAATGCCGAAGAGGCAGCAACAGCTAGTAGAACAACTGCTGCCAGGTACAATTCCGGCGCTATTTTTTCACTACCATCATCGACTGTAATGGGTATAATTTCAACTTCAATAAATATCTCCATCATTTCTCCTTCCATCTCACTGTTGGTATAACCCATTCTGTCAACAGAAATGATTCTGTAATAGTGATAGCCACTACTCAAATTGGTAACACGATATTCAAGACTTTCAGTAGTATCTATAGCGATCCAGGGAGTAGTGAAATTTTTACGATTCTCGATTATGAAACTTGTGGCATCCTGAGGTCTTTCCCAGGTCATGGTCAGGTTGTTTCGGTCCTCTACTGAATATTCAACGGTTTCAACGGATTGGGCAGGCGTTGTATCTATGGTCGTGACTAGATCATAAGCATGATAAACTAGGGATATCGATGAGTTAGCGGGGGGAAGATATCCATCCGTGCCATCGCCAAAGATGACTCTTGCATTATCATAATCCACCCAGTATTGGTTTGCCTTCATAGCCCCAAGGTCAGTCCCTGTAAATTCCTCTAGTGTTTTCTCATACACTCCATTAAGGTCTTCATCGACGGTAAGTTCCATGTTACGAATTTTGCCAATCATTACAGGTTTTAGTGGAATGGCTGGCAATTCGACTGTATTTGTCATATTTGAATTCCACGATAATGTAAATTCAAGTGGATACTTGGGATTCTCATTGCTGGCTAGGTCCACAGGATTAATACGGAAATAGTAGGCATATCCATCCACCAGGTTCCTTATTTCCAGAGTCCCATTGTCCCACTCTTCATCTATAGAGTCCCACACTAGGACGTCTTCAGTACCTTCAGGCAATCTTGCATATTCCAATATAATCTGAGATATATTCTCGCTAGTGTATTCAATGGCTAAAATTAAATCTCCGCCCCCGGTCAAACTATCAATAGCTGCTAAAGTCAGAGACGGTTTTACACGGTCAAAGGTTATGATAACATCACCTGAATCCTTGTCCTCTGAATTTCCTGCAAAATCTACGGTTCTGGAACGGATTTCGTACTGACCATCTATTTCAGGAGAGAACCAATACTCCCCAGTGGATGTGAAAGAACCAAGATCCTCCCATGATTCATCACCTACAATACGATACTCAATAAAATATCCCAGAATATCGCTTGAATTGTCGCCAGGCTTCCACTTAATAGTCACTCCATCCAGATTGGTGAATTCCAAGTCTCCTTCAGCCAACCATAGCGTGGATTTTGGATTTTCCAGATCAACCCTCATTTCAGTGTCATAGGTTCCTTTTTTCTCCAGATTTCCTAGCGTGTCCAGAGAAATCGACTTGAATCTATAGGTCAATCCATTTTCTCCCGTGAAGTTAATCGAGTTGTTCGTGAAGAACCCTAGTAGAGTCCAATCTCCCAGCGTACTTCCATTCTTGACCAGATAAAAGATATAGTATCCTTCCAAGTCTTCAGAATTTGAGAGACTTCGCCACTTGACCTCAAAGGTTGAACTATTTCTATAGAATCCTTCTTCGTTGACTCTAGATGTCGGTGCGGTCGAATCAAGGTAAATCGGAAGGTCATAAGTGACTGTATTGTAACCCCATAAATTTGACTGAGGAAAAGTCATCATAATTTCCTGATCAAACCATTGGGTGTTCGAAGGATTGGAGACTACGCTTGCAATCACATTGGGTCCTTGATTCAGATAGTTTATGTATACTTGGAATTCCTCATTCCAGTATTCAGCCCCGTGTCCACTACCGCCATCTATATCGCCAAAAACATAGATTCCATTGATATAATGGTCACCATAATTGTTCGTTGCTACATTAATACTCATAAATCCACCCTCGTAAAGACCCATATCCGGAATATCTACAATATGTCTGAAATAGGCATAATTATCTCCATCCCAGAAAGTTTTGTAGTCGATTCCACCCAAATCTGTGTCTCCGAAAGGTGTACTGCCATCGCTCCATGATGTGTCATTGAAACTTAGTTTTGTCCAGTTCGTGTCGTTGTACAACTCCTCGGATCCTGTTGAGTTTATCCATCTCCAAGCGACATCATTGACATTTCCTCTTTCGAGTAAACTCTTGGTTACGACATTGTCATACTGGCTCTCAACATCGAAGGAAAGGTTGTAAAATCCATCATTATAGGTATCAGGGATTAATACGGTTATAGTCACACTTTGGGTCTGATTTGGCAAAAGAACAAAATCGGTTGGAGTAAATTCGATGTTCCAATTACTGAACATCGACTCTGAAGGTGTTAAACTGACGTTGTCAACCAGATCTCCCGTGTTCTGAACTTCGATAGAGAAGTCAACCATCCTGGATCCGTTTACAACTATAATACCATCGTCAAAAGAAGCTTCCAAAGAATAGGTTAACGTGGTCAGGTTCATTGTAAACAAATTGTTGGAAAGATTAGTATCATTGCAATCACATGATACCCTGACGTCCAGCCGATTCAGACCAACAAGTTCGGGTGTCCATGCCAGCCACAAGTTGCTAGAACTATCTGCTGCCATTGTTTCGAAATAGAATGCTTCCACCAGTGTATTGTTCGCCGTAACATTAATTGTGAAATTGTTAGCACTGGTGTTACCATGGTTTCCACCATTTATTGCAACCAATACTGTATTTCCAAGAATTATTGAATCATTTGTGGCTTTGAAGACCTGGGCCGTCACCTGTAGGTCAAGCCACTGACGATTCTGGTTCCCTGACCCATAAACATAATCACGGCCGTAAACCGCAAGCACATTTTCCCCATCATTGAACATTGTAGAAGGTATGGTTTCAGTACCATCATTGTTCCAGTATTCCATTCCATGTGCATTTCCCCCACGTTCACTGTATATGAGATTTCCATTAAGGAAGGGCGTACAGTAATTTGTAAAAGCCACGTTAATCTCGGCAGAGTTTACTACTCCAGATAACTGGAATTTGTGTCTGATAAGTAATACATCATCATTATATGGTGAACTTCCAGAAGTGTCCCAGTCAGTATTGGGGTCTTCCCCATTGTATGGTCTATCTCCAAAAGGGGCAGCTGCAATGGCCCATCCTGAGTCGTTGAATCCTGGCTGTGACCAGTTTTCCGGTGAATCATCATAGTCATCGATAATCAGATATCGATAGTAAGTGGCATTATCCCTTCCACTTAGGATTATAGTGTTTTCCTCGACGCTACTAC
>DQOP01000075.1 GCA_015658585.1 Candidatus Poseidoniales archaeon
ATGACGTGATATCCCCAGCATCCATTATTATGTTACCTGTTTCAGAATCTATTACCCTAAACGCCATCCAATCTCCCAGTTTATGCCTACATTAAATACTACTGGGGTCCACCTACAAGATAGGGCCGTGTTGAGTCGAATAGCAGGTAAAATTACGCTAATATCAACGTAGCTATTAGGGTAATCAGTGGTCAAATGGGTATGAATAAAGAAACTAAATGTTGTATCGTCGTAATTTCACTATAAAGTGTTCATCTGACCTCTGAATGATAAATTATTATATTATAGTGTATGATTAAGTAAAATAATGAGGTTGATTACTTTACTTCTCATTTTTGTATTTGGCACCTTGGTTATTTCCATGAATGTTGAATCCGCGGAACCTGAACAAGTGCATCTTGCCACGAATGGAATCCCTGGAGAAATGGTAGTGCAATGGGGAACTGAAGAAGATACAACAGTTTTCTGTGACTCTGACAACACTGTAGAATATGGTACTGGTCAGGACAGCCTGAATTTCTCAGAGGAAGGAGATGATGACATGTATCTATGGACAACCTGTACACACACCACTATCTTGTCTGGATTGACTTCCAACACCACATACTATTATCGAGTGGGAGGAGGAGGGGAATGGAGTGATATCTTTTCATTCAAAACTTTGGAGGCTGAACCTGAGAGTGTGCTTATCGGTGCTATAGCAGACCATGGAACTTCAAGTAATGCACAGGAAACAACCAGTAACATGGTACCAATTGATTTTGACTTGGTAATACATGCTGGAGACATATCATATGCAAACGGAGCGGGCTCTGGAAACGGGGTCGGAGATCAGAGTGTGTGGGACGAATACCAAAATCAAATAGAAAAAATTGCATCAAAATCACCCCACATGTATGCTCCTGGAAATCACGAAGAAGATGCTGAGCCCTATGGATTTGATGCTTATGAAAGCCGATTCTATACTACTGGAAGCAACAGTTTCTGGTACAGCTTTGATTTTGAATATATTCACTTTGTTTCGATATCAAGCGAACACGACTATGATCCTGGAAGTTCACAATACACCTGGCTAGAGAATGACCTGGAAGATGCAGATGGGAATCGGGAAAATGTACCTTGGGTAATTGTCTTTGCACATCGTGCTATGTACAGCTCAAATGGAGAAGGTGATGGACACGGAAGCGAGATTGAATTCAGAGATGCGATGGAAAGCCTGCTTTTTGACTACCATGTCGACTTGGCAATCTGGGGCCACGACCATCATTACGAAAGGACATATCCTGTTTTTGAGGAACAGGTTTACGCCAATAACACCGGAAGCTATGATGACCCCTACTATCTTCCAGGTGCACCGATCCACATAGTGGCAGGGATGGCAGGGCGATCCCTATATGATGGCTTTGAGGAGCCACAACCAGACTGGTCAGCTTATCGAGAATTATCATATGGTTATACCCAATTCGAAGTCACGAAAAGTGGAACTCTGCACTATGAATTCATAAGGAATTCTGATGGAATAGTGTCTGACGAATTCTGGATTGTGCAATCTTTGGATTATAAACCATCTGGAACAATAGGTTATCCTGAACCTGGAACAAATCAGACGAATGAAACTGAAGAGAAGGATATAGTTGACAAAGTCAAAGAACTAGATTATGCAAATGCGCCAATTTCAATCTTAATTGTGACCATTGTAGCTATCTTCAAATCAAGACTTAGAGAAGTATGAGTTCACATCTTCGATTTGATCAATGCTAAGACCACGACCCAAAATACCATCCCAGCGTTTTTGTAGGATCCCATCCTTGAAAATCGCCATTGAGGGAACTATATTGAGGTCAAAACCTTCCCATAGCCTGGAATCAATACTTGTGAGATCTGCAATCATTACTGAAGAAACACGGCCATATTCTCTCCAATTATTAAAAAACGAAACGCAGTAGGGACACCAATCTGCAGAGAAAATTATAACAGACTGGCCTGAGTGATTCACAAGTCTCTGTTCATCAAAATCTTCATCAGTGAGCCTTGGAAAATCCTTCATTTCTTTTTCCAGATCATCATAACTTCACGATCTGCACGTGACTCTATGGATTCTTTAGGCATTTCTTCAGATTCCAAATTCCAATGTAGACCAAATAGTGTATGTAATTCAGAAATGTTGACTCCCCATGGAGGACCTCCTTCATCGTCATCCTTGTCCAGTGGGAAAAACAATCCCAAGAGTTTACCCTCAGGTTTCAGTAATTGCCAAATCACTCGATCATACTCAAATCTGCGCTCAGGACTTATCGCACAGAAACAGGTGTACTCCAGAACGTAATCGAATTGACCATGTAATTCATCAGGCAAGTCAAATAAATCCTCACGAAGAACCGTCATCTCAACCTCTTTCTTTCTAGCGTTTTCTCTTGAAGCCAGAACTGCAGTTTGGGCAAAATCAATAGCAGTTACTTCAAAACCAGCTTTAGCAAAAGTTACGGCATCATAGCCACGCCCACAACCAATAACACAAATGCGGCCCTTCGGGATTTCGGAAGCGATCCTCTCAAATACCGGAACAGGACCTCCCAAGTCCCAATTATCCATCTCTGTTTCATAACAAGCTTCCCAGAATTCAGCTGTGTTTACGGGGTCTTCCACTAAATTCGCAAAAAGAGGTGTTGTTAAAAGATAGGGTCAAGGCTTTTGGAGACCTTCCTCTATTCTGGAAGGATAATATGACCACCGTTCTAATGAAAACCAGTGCTGGAGATATAAAAATTGAATTGTTTGATGGCAAAGCTCCTAAAACGGTAGACAATTTCCTCAGTCTAGTCGATAAAGGATATTACAATGGATTACACTTTCATAGAGTAATAAAGGACTTCATGCTTCAGGGAGGATGCCCGAATTCCAAGGATCCAAATAACTCTCGGGCTGGAACTGGGGGCCCTGGATACCAGATAAAGGACGAATTTCACCCTGACCTGAAACATGACCGGCCTGGGATTCTTTCAATGGCAAATGCTGGACCAAATACAGGAGGGTCACAATTCTTTCTAACTACTGTACCCACTCCTTGGCTAGATGGAGCACATGCTATCTTTGGTAAGGTAATAGACGGTATGAATTTTGTGAAAAATATTGAGAATTGCAAAACTGGCCATATGGACCGGCCAAACAAACCTCAAAGAATTATTTCCGTAAAAAGAATCTAGATTAATCATCTGAGACTGCTAGAGAACTGTTAACATAGGGACTATCCAAATCAAGCTGCACAATGTACAAACCTGACGTTATACAAGAAAGATAGACATATCCGTTATGATATTCTGCAGTCCAGAGGAAAGGAACCCAGCCAAAATCGTAGAACTGTGAATCTAGCGGCTCACCATCGGCTCCGTGCGGCAAGTAATAGCCAATTGTAGCTTCTCTGTAAGTATTATCAAGATACCCATTCCCAACCATCATGGTCTCCACATCCAGAATCCAGAGGCCTGTATGGTAATTACCCATGTAGATTCTACCATCCCATGTTCCTCCATGCGATGTGTCTCCGCCTCCTGAAGTGTCAAACCAGACCGTATCTGCATTATGAGGAGAAAACAGAAGCCATTCCTCTCCTCCAGGAATATGATGATCTGCTCCAAACGGATTTTCCCAGGCACTCAGAAGTTTAGGTTGGAAAGTGAATGAATTGCCATTAATTGAATAATCAGTGGTATCCAATAGATAAGTCAATCCTGTTCCATTAGTTGTTTCTAGAACCTCAGTTGCGATAAAAGTCAAATGAACTGGATCATCACCCATTCCCAAGTGGCTAGCATCGACCATGACCGGATACGGTTCTGCATAGTGAATATAACTGGCCCGTCCACCATTAACCGAGGAGGAATTACTTGCTGTGCTAGAGTCTGGTTCACCATCTCCATTAAGATCTGCAAAGTCCATCCAGTATCCAACCTCGGGTGCCCTCCAATTACAGGTTACGGGATTATGTGAATAACAGGCCGTAGCATACTGAAGATAGCGGACATAATCGTTCCTTGGATGAGGGACATCAGTCACATCACCTATCCTTAGACCTGCCTCCCAGTAAGCACCATAAATGAAAGTTCGACCAAAACGAGGGTCGTTCTCATCAATTCCAGGCCATCTTTGAACAGTCATATCATGGATATAAATCCATCCACCTCTAGTGGTCTCCCAGCTGACCTCATATTCTCCAACTTTTACTATCCTAGGCAAATCTCCCCAGAGATCAAAGTTAAGGTGAGCAATAGTTACCCCTCCACAGGCCTCTCCTGTTCCAATATCACAGTTCTCATAGTCAGGATTTGCAACAAAAATATACCACTCCTGATCAATCATGTAGGTGTAAAGATTGTGTGGTCCTGAAGGATGGTCGGAATCATACCATGAATCAATCCATTGTGGATCAAACTTATCTGTAACGTCCACCAGATTCACAGAGACCTGAGCTGGATCGTCCCAATCACCAACATTAGGATCCGACTGACCAGAATCAACTATTTGATTCTGGCATATAACATACTCTTTACCATTGTACTGAAGATATTTGATGTCCAAGACTTGGGTATAAGGGTCATTGTACCAAGCTGTGACTGTGGTGTTGCTAGGGTCCGTGACGTCTATGATGTGAAAACCCTTCCAACCAGCCTGATAGGCATATGTCCTACCATCTGGGGAAGCGGCAACTTGAATTTCCGCATTGCCCGGCTTGGTCAACTCATTATAACTAACAAACTCGATATTCTCTGTCAATAATTGATGCTCGGATGCATTTCTATGGTCATGGCCTTCTTCTTGAATTAACGGATCAACAATATCCTCTTCTTTGAGAAAGGGAGAAAAAAATTTAGTTTCATTCGTAGAATCACTACTCATCCACCCATAATAAGACATGGCCGTTACTGAACTAATGACCAATAATACCACAAGAGCCAACGCTTTGGACTGCATTATTCTTGCAATATCAGCGCTTATTTATAGAGTATCTTATCTTCAAAAATATGCAGTGGAGACTGACTTCTACCATAACAATCACGCTTTTGATTCTAGCATTGGCATTTGTTGGTCCAAATGTTTCAGCACATTCTGGTGGTATATTTACCCTTATAATTTCGAAAAGCGGAATAACACCAACCAATGCGAGCATGACAGTGAATGACACGGCTCGATGGATAAATGTAGATGATTCTGAAAATGTGACTCATAGAATATTTGTAGATTCAAATGGGGATGGTGACTATTTTGGGGATGATGACTGGGATTCAGGGAATTTAACAAGTTCTTGTGAAACTGACGCGAATGGGACAAAAGTAGATGATGATTGCAATGCCTCTTTTGATATACCTTTCAACTATACTGATTCTGACGGGAAATACCCCTTCATGGACATATCTTCAACAGGGGAAAGAACGTACGGAAATGTAACTGTTAATCCTGACGATACTCACGAAGAAGAAGCAGAAGAAGAGGAAGGAGAAGAAGAAGCAGAAGAAGAGGATGGAGAAGAAGATACGGATAACGATACTAAACCAACGTGGTTACTTGCCATCGCAGCAATATCTGGAATAGGTGCCGTGGTTTTGGGTGCCATGATTGTCTTTGGTAATAAAGATGAAGATTAAGCAGAACCAAGATCTTCTAAAAGGTATTTTCTTGAGTCTGATTTCGGTAACTGGATCATTCAGTTGACGACAGACACATACTTGAAATGACAGTGAACGATCAGAATATCAATACCTTTGAAGAAACTGTTCTTGAGCCGCTCATATACGTTGGCATTGAATACCAAAAAGTTGACTGAAAGTTTTTCTTACCCTCCCAGACTGATGAATTATGGCATCCATAGTTGAGGACTTTGAACCCAGGAACGTGTGGAAGTACTTTGAAGAAATAACCAAAATTCCCCGACCCTCCAAACATGAAGAGAAAATATTGCAATATCTGAAGGATTTTGCTTCTGAAAGAAATCTCGAAATGAGAGAGGATTCAACCGGAAATATCGTTGTTATCAGACCTGGAAGTAATGGGGGCGAGAACGCACCAACAATTGTAATTCAGAGTCATGTGGACATGGTTTGCGAAAAGAACCGTGATTCCAATCATGATTTTATGAAGGATCCACTGAAATTATACACAGACGAAGACTGGTTGAAAGCTGAAGGCACAACTCTGGGGGCCGATAATGGCATAGGGGTTGCAGCCGCACTATCTCTACTTGATACCCCTCAAGATAGTAAATTACCTCCATTGGAATGTCTATTCACTGTTGATGAAGAGACTGGCTTAACAGGAGCTTTTGCATTGAACGGTGAAATAATCAAAGGCCGAACAATGCTGAATCTGGATACGGAGGATTGGGGAGAAATCTGCATTGGCTGTGCAGGTGGTGGGGATTCCAGCATTGACCTTAGTGTAGATTATCGAAACGCTCCTTCTGACTTTCTATCATTCCAGCTCTCAATTGAAGGGTTGATGGGAGGACATTCAGGGGTTGAAATCCACGAAGAAAGAGGAAATGCGATTGTTTTTCTAGCTTCAATACTGGATGCCTTACAAAATTCAACGGATTGCAGGGTTGTTTCAATGCAAGGAGGAGACAAACATAATGCAATTCCAAGGGAGGCCTTTGCCACAGTCTTAATCAGTCCAGAAGCTATGGCTGATGCCCAAATAATCGTTTCAAAACGGGAACGGGGATTGAACAAAGAATTCGGATCAAAGGAAAAAAATCTGAAAATTAGTTTTGCGGGTTTAGATGATTCACCCGAAAAGACACTCACAGAGAAGAGTCAGACTGCACTTGTAGGACTCCTGAGAACTATACCACATGGAGTGCTAAAATATTCTCATGATGTGGAAGGGCTCGTAGAAACCTCTAACAATCTAGCGGCTGTCAGGTGCGATGGTGGAAACTACATCATCATATCCTCTACAAGGTCCTCTATATCTGATGCCCTTGAATCACAAAGAGAAAGAATTGCAATCATGTCCAAGGTATATGGTGCCAAAGTAGAGCAAGACGAAGCCTATCCGGGATGGGCGCCCAACCTGGATTCTTCAATCCTAGAAATAACTACCAAGATTTACTCAGAAATGCTTGAGGGGGAGCCAAATATCTGTGCGATTCACGCTGGCCTAGAATGTGGAGTAATTGGCGAAAAAGTAAATGGTATGGATATGATCTCCTTTGGACCGACAATAAAAGGACCGCACTCACCCGATGAAAGGGTCGATATTCCATCTGTTAAGAAATTCTGGGATTTGTTGTTGAGAATTCTGGAAGAACTCGCTGAGAAATAGAAGTGATTGAGAAAATCAGGGCAAATCTAGGTGGAGAGTTACTGGGAATTCGTGCCTGGGCAAAAATGGCTGTAAAATCAAGTGATGGTGAAAATGTTGAAAGTGAGAGTTTGCAGCTTTTTAGTGATTGGTTATCGAAAGACAGACTGAGTTCACTTAAGGAAGCTGCAGTCTTGATAGCTCTATTCGAAAAGAATGGCGAAACCTGGTTTCCACTAATAAGAAGACCTGAAAACGAAAAGAATCATCCGGGACAAATCGCTCTGCCCGGTGGAGCGAAAGAGGAAAATGAGAATTTAGAAGAAACGGCGCTAAGAGAAGCATATGAAGAGATAGGTATAGTTCCAGAGGACGTTCAGATTATTGGGAAATTGACCCCGCTACCCGTTCCAGTATCAGGATACTTGATTCATCCTTATATTGGCATCATAAACAAAGAACCGGAATGGAAAATCAATAAGGAAGAAGTTGCTGAGTTCTTTGTGTTGAAATTATCAGAACTGTTGGAATCTAATAACGGCTATTCAGAAAAATGGACGCTACGTGGTTTCGAGGTGGACGTTCCCATCTTCAAGGTCATGAATCAGACTGTTTGGGGAGCCACGGCCTCAGTTCTAAGTGAATTTATTGAATTAACCAAATAAAGAATTCAGAGGAGACACTAGATACTGGGAGAAAAGGTCGCCAAAGAATGCAGATACGAAAAATGAAAGTGCCAAAGGTATGATATACGGAATCTTGAAGGTAATCCAAGGATTATCAACGCCCGATTCTTCCAACTTGTCCCACTGGTTATCTGAATCATCCTTATTCTTGACAAAGGCAACCATCACCACTTTACCACCTATAATCTGCTGCATTGGCCAGACAAAACTTTCACGGGCCAGAACAATTTTCATTTTCGTACCGAAGAAAATCTGGAAATATGGTTTCTCAAGATTTCCCTTGATGACGTTGTAAACTGCTAAAGATAATGGAATTAACAGATAAAGCAGAAGTGAATTCATGAATACGACAAAGGGATAGGGGAATCCACGTGTTTCAAAGGCGGTAAAAGTATCGCCACCAAACGATAATGTAAACGGTGCCACAAGTCCTATGGTCATTATTGCTTTCACATCGGCCCCTCCAATAGTAGGACCCAGATAGAACCAGACATACATCAAGAGTATAAGAATTGAAATAGAAAACACGTCTACCAACTTGTAATCCTGAGCAACCAGCTCTTTTGATTCTACTGAGAACAGAAAATACGCTGCACAAAGGATTCCAAGGACCTGAACAGCCCTCCATAACATCATTTGGTTATTGTCCAGAACATATTCATTCACGAAGGCATTGTAGAATAGCACAATTGTGGCAACCAGCAAAGCCCAAATATGCAAACTGTATTCTTCGGTAGTAAACTCATAGGCCAGAAGTACCGAAGCTATGGTACCAGAGATTAGCCAAGTCTGATTAGGAACCCTTCGCGTTTTGTAATCAGTCCAGGCACCATAACCCAACATTGAGGCTCCTAGAACAAAACGAAACGAATCGAGCAGTTCCATGTGCTTGCAATACTGAGGGCTTTATCTGCTCTTCGTACTCTGAAAATGCTTTAAATAAGACTAATGTGACTAAACCTCGTGGATCTAACTGAAAAATTCCTGCCAAGCGAGAAATTGCTTAAAAAATACGAAAACATTACTGTAGACAATAAAAGAAACGGAAGCCTGTTCCTGACTAATCTTAGGGTTTTTGTCGGAAACCAATTCAATCTATGGGATATACCTTGTGAGAATATTGATTATCTGGAGAGGGGATTTGTGCCAAGATTCTCAGCCTGGTGGCAACTGTTGTTCATACCATTAAGTCTAATCTTTATCAGCAACCTGGTTTTATTTTTCTTATTCGTGCTACTATCTGTGGCAAGACAATACATCAAAGTTAACGCATTGACCATTGGTACTCATGCTAGAAAATGGAACATCTGCGCAGACCCTGAAATATTAGATCAAATAGCGATCGATATCAGGCTCAACTCTCTAGTTGGAAATAAGAGGGATGGAAAACTGATACTAGAAGCTGAGAACATAGACGATTCTGATGAGGATCTAAGTCTGACGTTGATCGGAGAAAATGAATCCGGACCACTCAAAATAGCATGGATGACATCAATCTTCGCCTTTTTGGCGTATTACATTGGTTCTTTTGGTGTAGGAACTGGATTCTGGGTTTTCCTATTCTCAGCAATGGCTTTTTGCTTCTTTGTAGTACATAGAGATAGGAAGAAATCGAACGAATTCAGGGATGTTGAACCAATTGATGGGTGGATTCAACAAGGCTGGTATTTTGTTCTTGGAAAGCTGAATATCGAAATAATAGAGGCTAAATGGACTTTCAAATTATGGGGTACCAATATCAGGATTAGGCGTGCGGGATATATTCTATGCTCTGGATTTTTATTTTTAGGATTACTAATAACCGTTGCAAGCTCAAATATGATACCACTGCTTTTAGGTATAACCATAGGAGTTCCAATCTATCTAATCGGAAGGGCACTATCTGGAATCCCGAGACCCTGGAAGAGAATGGCTTTGAGGTCAACAACATGTTTCGCAATAGCGATTATTGTTGTACTACCATGCCTAATCCTTATGCCTCTGTATAATTCGGCAACCGTTAAACTTCCAGGGGAATTCGTTCAAGGTGATTCTGGTAACGGTTGGAAAAGAGTAATGAGCCAACATGATGAGTATGGATTAGGATTTGCTTCAACCTCTTTCTTCCTCTACCTTGATGATGGAAAAGATAGTGAAGGCGAGAGTGATGGTTACCCTGCAATGCTATTTGTTATTGCAATAAAAGTTCCAATTGACCTAGATGAAAGAGATGCGCTAGATGAATTAGACCGACAATTCCATGAAATGTCCCTTGAGCAAGAAATAGAATTGAATACACATATAGAAGATGGCCAAAGAACAACCAAACAGGGATACTCAACACAATATGTAATCTATAACGGTACTGCAAAGTCGGAAAGAATAGGTTTTGAAGACGTGGGATATAATGTTACCCAAGGTGCTGAGACACGCTATATCGGGGAAGTATGGAAAGCCCCTGAATACAATTTGTTGGTGGTATCTATGGGTATTGCAATTATTTCATCTGAAGAAGTAAATGATCAAACTGGAGTAGGACCAATTGATGATTTGGTAGATGATCTTATACCCAATAAACCAACAGAGACTACTGATACAAAAAACTGGAATGAATTATACGATTTAATACCTGAAATTGTTTGTTTACAACCCAATTAATTCTTCGGGGACAATCCGGATATCAAAGGAAAGGAGACGAAATCGCCCTCCCATCGGACCTCCGCATCCTCATCAATCAATCCAGCGTCGACCAATTTACCCATGACAGCTTCTGCATTCTCCTTGGGAACACGCATGTACTGTCGCTCGCCATCACCCATATCAACCAAATTCAATACCCTGTGCTAATGGAAGTTCATCTGACCAATTAAGGGTATTGGTCTGACGTCGCATATATGATTTCCAACTATCGGAACCTGCCTCACGACCACCACCAGTATCCTTCTCACCTCCAAATGCACCTCCAATCTCTGCTCCTGAGGTACCTATATTGATGTTGGCAATACCACAATCACTACCTGCATGCGACAGGAATCGCTCAACAGATTGCATATCTCCTGTGAAAATAGAAGAACTCAGACCCTGGTCTACTGAATTATGCATCGTTATCGCTTCATCTATAGAATCAAAGTCAAATATGTAAAGAATTGGGGCAAAGGTTTCCTCTCGAGTGATCTCCATATCTGAGGTAGCTGCAATTATAGTAGGTTCGACAAAGCTTCCAGGTACATCCAAGACATCGCCTCCCCAGAGAATCTTACCACCCTGTTCTTCTATAACCTTCAATGCCTCCTTATAGCCATTAACTGCATCGTCATCAACAAGGGGCCCCATCAATGTAGTGTCCTTTAGGGGATCTCCAAGCTTTACCTGTCCGTAGGCTGTGACCAGACGATCCGTTATATCATCTGAAACTGAGCTGTGCAAGAATAATCTGCGTGTGGTCGTACAGCGTTGCCCTGATGTCCCAACTGCACCAAACAGGACGGCACGCAAGGCAAGGTCTGCATCTGCATCAGGCATTACAATGATACCATTGTTCCCACCCAATTCCAGAAGTGTACGCCCAAGACGCTTGGAAACTGCTCCACCGATCTTACGTCCCATTCCACATGATCCAGTAGCCGAGATTAGTGGGGCACGGCGATCATGAATCAACATCTCACCGACATCACGGCTACTGCCAACTAGTAAATTCATAACTCCCTTCCATCCCATTGGTTCCAT